>CAJXPD010000031.1 GCA_913057785.1 uncultured Lewinella sp.
GATCGCCATGAAATGGGGAGATTTTTCACCCGCCTGTGGAGTTACGGGCTGGGGAGAAGTAGAAGACTATACCTTGGTCATAGAGCCAGCTACTGAGGCGCGGGCTACGGCAGCGATAAAAGGGGCAGAATCTCCGCCCTCTAGCTTCAGTACTCGAGTTTATCCCAATCCAGCCTCTGATCTATTACACCTCAACCGCGAGCCAGGATCTAGTGCGCTTTCGCAATGGAGACTGACTGATGTAAGTGGGAAAATTTTGCAGCGGCAAGATGGGACAGATGGCTGGCAGGACAACACTACAAGCATCCAGGTCGGGCATTTACAAACCGGTATTTATTACCTGGTATTGATCGATCAAGAAGGGAAAAGAGAAACATTACCTTTTACCAAAGTACCCTAAAGAGGTCCCGCTACAATTAGTAACCAAAGTAGTATAGTTCTACTTCATTATAAACCGCTATTGAATTTCGTCCTTAAAAACCTCTAACTTACTGATCAAAACAGATGGCCCTTTGCAGTGCAAAGGGCCATCAAATTTTTTTAGATTGAACAATACTATATCTGTAGTACTTCTAGTCTTTCAAGATGTGTCGAGAGATTACCAACTTTTGAATCTCTGAAGTTCCCTCGCCAATGGTACATAGCTTGGCATCTCGATAGAATTTCTCAGCAGGGAAATCCTTGATGTAGCCATAGCCGCCGTGAATCTGGATGCCTTCATTCGCAACCTCTACGGCTGTTTCCGATGCATAGTACTTCGCCATGGCAGAAATCTTGCTAACTCTTTCCCCTTTGTCCTTCAGGTTACCTGCTTTGCGAGTAAGGAGCTCTGAGGCTTCGATCTTAGTAGCCATGTCAGCTAGTTTAAAGCTTATGGCCTGGAAAGAGGAAATAGGCTTGCCAAATTGCTCGCGTTCTTTGGAGTACTTACGAGCCGCTTCATAGGCTCCTTTAGCAATACCCAAAGATAGCGCTGCGATGGATATTCTACCCCCGTCTAGGATTTTCAGGGCTTGCACAAAGCCTTCGCCTTCTTGCCCTAGAATCTGGCTTTTGTGTACTCTGCAGTTTTCGAAGATCATTTCTGCGGTTTCGGAAGCTCTCATCCCCAATTTGTTCTCCTTCTTACCTGCCTTGAAACCAGGAGTACCCCGTTCAACCACAAAAGCAGTCATGCCATGACTGTCCAGCAATTCTCCGGTTCTAGCAATCACCACTGCTACATCACCACTGATACCGTGAGTGATAAAGTTTTTCGCACCATTAAGGACATAGTAATCACCATCCTTCGTAGCGACACACTTCATTCTTCCAGCATCACTACCTGTGTTGGGCTCGGTAAGTCCCCAGGCACCAATCCACTCGCCACTCGCTAGTTTGGGAAGGTATTGGTGTTTTTGCTCTTCGTTGGCAAAGGACAAGATGTGATTTGTGCACAGTGAATTGTGCGCAGCAACCGATAAACCGATACTACCACAAACTTTGGAGATTTCTTCTAAAATGGTAATGTACTCTTGGTAACCCAATCCAGCACCACCATATATCTCTGGGACTAGAATTCCCATAAATCCATATTCCCCCATCTTCTTGAAAACGTCTATGGGGAAAAATTGGGCTTCATCCCATTCCATTACATGAGGGCGGATATAATTTTCTGCAAAATCACGGGCACTTTCCATGATCATCTGCAGATCCTCAGTGTATTCCACCTGTACAGTCATAATTTGATGTTTTGTATATAGTTATAACGATTTGAGTCTGTAAGTCGATTGTAAATACATGCAGTATTAAATGGAATTCCGCATAAAATGTTTACTGCACTACCAAAAATCCAGTCCAAAATTATGCTTGTATCACACACTGCTAGCTTACCGACTAGGACGGTAGGTATGACTTTCCTTTGCCTCCCAGCCCATGGCTTCCCTCATCTTGTGGTAAAGATCTGTGTTCTCATAAATGCCGGAAAATAATTCAGCTTTTGGACCATAGGCAAAAACAGGGATCATCGTCGCGGTATGGTCATTCAGATTGAAGGTCAATTTTAACCTACCTATTTTTGAACCTTCATCAATTGCTAAGCCTCCGGTCTCGTGATCGGCTGTGACCAGCACCAAAGTATCACCTCTCTTTCTTGCAAAGTTCAACAAATTATTGATCGTTTGGTCAAAATCCATTAGTTCTTTTACCAGGGCATGATCATCATTGGCATGTCCGGCCCAATCAATTTGAGATCCCTCTATAACCAGGAAAAAGCCTTGTTCCTCCTCCGCACTCAAGTATTCAGCAGCCATGAGACTAGCAGAAGGAAGGTAATGTCTACCTTCAAGCACTTCAGGTGGCTGGGTCTGGGCGGTGAAATAGGCAAAGTTCTGTCCCTGGACTGGGGTGAACTTTTTAAGGGATTGCCGATTATAGGCTCCCACTTTATACCCTTTACCTTCCAACTCATCCACAAGATTCCTTTCATCCACACTCCGATTGGAGAAGTATTCTAGTCCTCCACCGATGAATAGATCTACATCATGTTCCACTAGATCTGAAGCAATATTTTCATAGAATACCCTTAGTGGCTGATGCGCAAAGAAAGCTGCCGGAGTAGCATGGACAATGGTGGAGGTGACCACAATTCCGGTCGCATAGCCTTTGTTTTCCATTTCTTCCAAGATGGTTTCGCAAACTAGAGAGTCAGGAGTCATACCAATGGCTCCATTAAGCGTTTTTCGTCCACAAGCGAAGGCTGTCGCGCCAGCTGCTGAATCAGTCACCAGGTAGTTGGCCGAATGAGATTTGTGTAATCCGACCACTGGAAATTTTTCTAGACTGAAACGATTGTTGTTGTGAAATAGACCGGCACTTACTTGCGTTAGTCCCATGCCATCTCCGATCATTAAGATGATGTTCTTAGGTTGTTCGGCTATGGGAGCCTGGATAATCGGCGCTGGAGGTGGATCCGTGGTTTTACACCCCCAAAAAGAGCCGATTAGGGCTAGTAGTAATAGTGTTTTTACCCGTTTTGACATGATAAATTTTCGAAGTCGCTTTTTTATAAAATTTTAAACAGGCATTACCTCACACTTAAGCATTAATAGATCATCACGCTAATTTCGTCGAAATTAAATTTCGAAAATGCAAGTTTGTGTGTAAATACTGGAATCTTATTTGGAATACCTGTAGCTTTGCATCATGAAATTTTTGATCTGCTACAGGGGTTGGCGGTAAAGGATATAGCCCAAAAGAGGGTTTGGGTGGCTGGATTCCCAATTTTATTTGGAAAACGGGAATATTGAGCTGTTTTAGAATGTCTTATGCAATAAGAAAAATTGCCATTTTAGTTGCCACTGTCCAATACTTGCCGGAAATCTTCAACTTTGGGTAACTTTTTGCCGTATAAAAGAGTCTACTCTGTGGATCCGCTTATACATTAAGTCCCTCGCAATTTCCTATCTTCTTGTAATCAGAGAAAGTAGGAAGGAGAGTGTCAAAGAGGAGCGAGATCTGGAGTTTGACCCCTTTACAGAAGCTTGAGTTACTAAAAGTATCCTAATAAAGATCGAGTATTTCTTAAAAGGGTGTTAAAATATTTGAGTATGAGCAACCCTGTAAATTTTTTTTACTCCTTAATATGTAAAGCTAAGAAAAGTGTTTAAAAATCCGACTGTTCATATTAAAATCAACAACCTAATGGGAACCCGTAATTTGTTAACCCTGTGTCTGGGGCTTTTCACCTGGATCGGTCTTGCAGCTAATCCTTCGCCCCCCAAAGAAGCTACAACTAAAACTGTATTTGACTGGCTAAGTGCCGGAGGAGAAGTCCTCGAAGTTACATTGGAAAGCGATTGGTCTAACCTGATTGAAAACAGAAAACAAGATATCCAAGAAACAGCAAAATTGTACTTTGATGATACCGAAGGCACTGCCCAAGCGGTAGATCTAAAAGTACTACTACGCGGTAAATTTCGACGTCGTGTGTGCGCGTTCCCACCCGTGAAATTGAAGTTCCCTAAAAAGGACTTGAAAAAGCGTGGACTCAATAATCACAATGACCTTAAATTGGTTACGCATTGCCTCGGTGATAAGAAGTCAGGGAACGAAAATGTACTAAAGGAGTATTTGACTTACCAAATGTACAATGCGCTAAGTTCAAACAGCTACCGGGTTCAACTCGTAAAAATCACCTACGTAGATACGGCTAAGAAACTGCCTAAAACCAAGCGTTATGGTTTCCTCATCGAAGACACGGATGAGATGGCTGAACGATTGGGCGGTGAGGAATGCGACTGCATGTATCCGGATGTAGCGAAGGTGGACGAAAAGCTGATTGCGGAGATGTCTATGTTCCAATACCTAATCGGTAATGAAGACTGGAACTTACCAATGGGCAGAAATTTGAAGTATGTTATCACCAAGGGTGGCGCTCGTGCTATTCCTGTTGCCTACGACTTCGATTTTTCAGGCGTAGTGAATACCTCTTATGCTTTGGCCAATGTGGATCACAAGTTACAGTCTGTATTAGATAGAGTATACCTGGGGCATCCAGCAAGTGATCCGGTCATGTTGGAAGCTATGGCGAAGATCAAAGCCAAGCGCTCCGAATTCGAAGGTATCATCAAAGCCTTCAGTTTATTGAGTGGTAAAGGCAAGAAAGAAATGTTGTCCTACTTGGACACTTGTTACGAATTGCTTGAAGGTTTAGAAGATGCTGGCACTCGCCAGTGGTATGCTACCTTGAGTAAGGGTACCAATGTGCTCACGATCCCTGTTGCTCCTTCTACAGGAGGGAAAGCCTTGGGGAAGTGAAAGAGTAATTGAACGGTAATAGTTACCGCGAACTAAGACGAAGGCCCTTCTCAGATATTTTGAGAAGGGCCTTCGTCTATTGTAGCATTACACTTAAGGATCGGAGCTGCTAGATTCTTATGTAAGACGGCCATAAAGATATCCCGACAACAACGCGCTTATTAGTACCATGAATATAAAAATGAGGTAAGCCAAGGCCATCAGACCCAATTTGACTACGGTCCGTTTACGGTCGAAAAACTGATGATATACCCATAAGCTGTATAGCAAACCAATAAGGGTCGGAACGCCTACGAGAATATTGTCCTTGAAAAAGATAAAACCCAGTAGTAAATAGAGGACCATTTGTTGTCCCGTGATATAGAGATTGAGTACCAAATGCTCAAAGTAGTTATAATTGGATCGGATAAAAGCCATATAAGAGGCCAGGGAAAAAACGGGTAAGATCAAAAGGGTAACGTAAACCTGATTTTTGGAGATCCAGTCTATGATAGGAAGATCAGTATCCTGTCCAGTGTCAGCCATTCTTACTTTAATGCCAAACAACAAATCATCGATATAAGTACCTCGTTCCATAAAATAAGCGGCAAGTGAATACAGGGTAAAGGTGATGATCAAATAGGCAAACGGCTTATAATGAGACTTTCGTCTTCCCTCCAGGAAACCTCTAATACTATGGCCTGGCTGAATGAATAACTCCTTAAGCGTAAACAGAAAACCGCGATCTAGTTGGAAAATACTGTTTGGAATTTCATTACGCACGTATTTCACATCAATCCTTCTGGTTCCGGCTTTTTGACCGCAGTGGTTACAGTAATTCCCTTCAAAACTTTTTCCACAGTTTTTGCAAATCATCTAATAGCAGTTGTTTGATAATGAGGCCCAATTATTCATCTGCAAATACTTCGAAGTGCAGTACCTTCTTTTCAAATTCTAGAAGATATTCCTTGTCCTTGGGGTAATACTTGGCGATTTCATAGTCCTCCCCAGCAAAATGCTTGATGACTTCTAGATTTTCCCAATAGGTGATCAAAGTGAAATGAGCCGTATCACCCTCCATTCTTCTTAGAAAGGAAAGCTTAATGAATCCTGGTGTTTTTCGATAATCAGGTATTGCGACTGACTTCATGAAGACTGTGTACTCCTCGTAATCCTTAGATTTGGTCATGCCGTGCCATATCCTTGCGATCATAGGTAATGATTCAATGGTAATTTCATTTAGAGATACGCTCTAGTATTTATATTTCCCTTTCCACTGTTGCTGCAGACGCTCCTTAATCTTTTTCTCAGAAGGATTATTGTCCTGTGGGTCAAAGATATGTTGACCTTCCAATTCATCAGGCAGGTACTGTTGTTGTACAAAGTTTCCTGGATAATCATGTGAGTACAGGTAGTCCTTCCCGTAATCCAACTGTTTCATCAACTGTGTGGGCGCATTGCGTAGATGGAGGGGGACGGGTAGGTTACCCGTTTTCTTAACGATTGATTGCGCTTTATTGATGGCCATGTATGCAGAATTACTTTTGGGGGAAGTAGCCAGATAGACGGTAGCTTGTGAAAGGATGATTCGGGCTTCTGGAAAACCTACTGCTTGAACCGCCTGGAAAGCAGTAGTTGCCATCAATAAGGCGTTGGGGTTGGCTAAACCAATATCTTCTGCCGCTGAAATCATAATACGCCGGGCAATGAACTTAACATCTTCTCCTCCTTCAATCATGCGTGCCAGCCAATATACCGCACCATTAGGGTCACTTCCTCGAATGGATTTGATGAAGGCAGAAGCAATATCATAATGTTGTTCTCCCGCCTTATCGTAGATGCTGACATTTTGCTGCACTTTCTCTGTAACAAGTTCGTTGGTGATTTCCAAAGTACCCTCTTCATCGAAGTTGGTCACCAGCTCCAAAATATTGTACAGCTTCCGAGCATCCCCTCCAGAATATCTCAACATGGCATCGTATTCCACCACCTTGATATCCTTTTCTTTTAGGTAATAGTCTTTTTCCAGCGCATCATCAATCAATTGGATCAATTCCTCCTTATGCAGTGGCTTTAATATATATACCTGGCAACGTGAAAGCAAAGCGGCAATCACTTCGAAGGAGGGATTTTCCGTAGTCGCACCAATCAAAGTGATGATGCCTTGTTCGACAGCACCTAGTAAGGAATCTTGTTGTGATTTACTAAACCGATGAATTTCATCGATAAACAGGATAGGATTGGGGCGATCAAAGAACTGCTGACTTTTGGCCTTTTGAATGGTTTCACGAATATCTTTCACTCCGGAATTGATGGCGCTCAAGGTATGGAAGGGACGCTTCAACTGCTGCGCTACAATGTTGGCCAAGGTCGTCTTACCAACCCCGGGAGGTCCCCACAAAATGAAGGAAGGAATTTGGCCCGTTTCGATGGCTTGTCGTAGGACAGAAGATTCTCCTACCAGGTGTTGTTGCCCCACATAATCAGATAATTGGTTCGGGCGCATCCGCTCTGCCAATGGTCTCATAAGTATCGCTCTTTTGAATAAGAAACATTGAGCATTTGATCAGTCGTGCTCTAAGTGATCAAGGTATAATATTTTCGTGAAGGGGAGAAGAAGTGTAGCACCAGAAAGGTAGATTTCTGGCTGAATTGACATTTCCTAAGGCCAGGTGAAACAAAAGCTAAAACTTACCGTTTTCTTAACTAAAAGGACCGAATCAGGATCAGAAGCTACCATTTGTTGGTAAATTGTGCAAAGATGATTGCCGATATTCAATCCGAATGTTTATATTTGTCTACACATCCCGTTTAGAGGCAAACATCACCCTCCACCATAAGCATTCAGCAAATCATTTGATCCAATTAGTCCGCGAACAAAACTTCGCCCCCACTGTGAAAGTACTCACAGTCAAACTACACAGCGATCTAATCTTAGTTCAGACACTCGCCTTAATTGAATTAAGATTTCTAAACTATGAGAAAACTAATTAAGGTATGACGCTACCGACTAAAGTACCGGCACATTCTCTGCAGGGGGGACAAGGCTTTGCTTTCCAAACCTTTTTGGAAGCTCACGCTATACCCACTCAATCCTTTGTGGTCAATCCCAGTAGGCGAACAACGGTGGTAGGCAAACTGGGAACTAGGCTTACTTTTTTTCCCAACAGTTTCATCGATTCCACTGGACAGGTGGTCACCGAATCGGTGACCGTACAGTTGCGAGAGGTCTTTTCGAAAGAAGAAATGATCTTTACGGGCCTACCTACAACTAGTGAAGACCGTCTTCTTGAGTCGGCGGGTCAATTCCATTTGCAAGCTAGTACGGATTCGAAAGAATTATCCTTGCGAAAAGCCGTGAATGTCGAACTTCCGATCCGAGATGAAATCAGTAACCCGGTGGCCATGCGGCTCTTTCGCGGCAGCAGCTCTTCCACCCGGGCCTATCGCTCAGGGTTTAACTTTGATTGGGAACTGGCTGGTGATCAACACCTCAATCTGGTCAAGAACATTGGCAAACGATACTTTCATTTTTCCATTGATCAACTGAATTGGTGGAATTGTGACAGTTTCGTAAAAGCTAGGCAGAAGGTTATGCTGAGTGTTAAGATGCAGACCCTAATTGAGGAGTTTGAGGACCGATTGGCCTTCCTCGTCTTTAAAGATATAAATGCAGTAGTACGCATGTATCCGACGGGTCGCCGCTTTTCTGCCATCAATATTCCCACCCAACTTAGTGCGAGTCTATTGGTGATGGCTTCTGCTAAGGGACAATTGTACCTTGGAGAAGCCGATATTCTGCGGACCTCTAACCGCATGCTTCGTTTACCCGTTCAGCCCGTTGCCGAAAATGATCTGATTCGACAGATTCGACACCTAGCCAACGGGAAGTAATGGATTGGCAACTTGGTTGCTAAGTCCTTAAGTAAGAAGCTCCGTTGATATCTAATATTGCCCCAGTCATGAAAGCCGAATGCTGTTCGGCTAAAAAGACAATTCCATGCGCTACTTCCTCCGGTGTTGCGACCCTTTGTAGAGGACTTTGATTCCGAATGAATTCTCCATCGGGTCCTTCGAGGATGGTTTGCGTCATATCGGTAGCCACGAACCCAGGAGCCACGACAGAGACATATATCTTGTGTGGCCCCAAGGCTTTGGCCAGCGATTGGCTCATTGCATTGAGTCCAGCTTTGCTTGCTCCATAGGCCGGATGATCGGGTTCTCCCCGAAAAGCTCCTCTAGAGGACACGTTGATGATGTGCCCTCCACCTTGCTCTTTCATGTGCTGTGCCGACCAATAACACATATTGGCTACACCAGTCAGGTTTAGATCTAAGGTGTCTTTCCAGGCTTGTTGCCAGGCTTGATAGTCTGAGTCAAGGATGGGGTGGGGGAGGTAGATTCCTGCGTTGTTGACGAGTACATCGATTTGCCCAAATTCTCCAATCACAGCCTCGGTTAGCTTTTCTACTGCATTGGCCCTTGAGATATCAGCTTTGATGGCGAAGTGACCTTCTCCCTCCAGAGACTCAATTGTTTCACCAGCAGCGATACTGTCCGATCTGAAATTGATGGCAATTTGCGCACCTCTAGCAGCAAAAGCTTGAGCGGTAGCTCTACCGATACCACGAGATCCACCTGTTATTAAGACTTTTTTTCCGTTGAAATCCTCCATTGTAGGGTATAGTTATCGAGTAATTGACTGCACAAATCTAAAAATAGAGAGCTGTCGCAGAATAATCTGCATTATTGGGGCAGAATTTAAGTAGTGGTGGATAAGTGATCTGATATGTTAGGAGTACTATTTTGAATTTAGGCAAGGCGCAGAGGCGGGATGCTAGCAGCGCTAACAAGCCCGATTCTGCAACGAAGCATACATTTAAAAGAGCCTCATAAGATCCAGTAGGACTTATCCATCACTATTTAAATACCCCTTGTCCAAGAATTTTGATCAAACCAAACATTCCGATTTTGTAACAGATTGAAATATTATTGGATAAAGTTGTAAAACCCATTAAAAACCAAGTAATGAAAAACAGTATTCTAGCTTACCTGGGCGTCCTTGCCCTATTATTTAGTAGTTGTGCAACTACCGAAGAAATCTGGATTAATAAAGATGGCAGTATCCACGTAGAAGTACACAATGATATGAGTGCTTTTATGGGCTTATTGAGCCCAGAGGATCTAGCCGGAGGAAGTAAGACGAATCCGGATAGCCCCTTGTATGAGGATGAACAGAATCCGAAATCCGATAGTGCTAAGAAATTTAGTGAAGGTATGACCAAGCTCTTTGAGCAAGAGCGAGTAGATACGACTATTGATTTCTTAGGGGTATTCCAAGAGGAAATGGAATCCAGAGGTGTTAGTTCTGAAGAAGATATGTGGCAATTGATGTTAGAGGAGGAGAGCAGTAGCCATACCTTGGCGGAGAAAAAGGAACTCGTCCAATTCTTTAAGGGCATGTTGAAGACCAAAATGCGTCTTCAATTTGATCGCGAGGCCGGGAAATATATCATTTCGATGGTTCGAGATTATGCTAATGCGGATGAGATCGAACAGAACATGAATTTCATGGAGTTTATCAGCACCCTGTCCGGAACTATGGATAATAGAGATCCAGAGGACCTTGAGATGGCCCGTATGATGGTAGGCAATGCCCCAACCTACAGCTTGACCAAAAGAGAATTTCACTTAAGTCAGAAGGGCTCAAACTATGATGATGTAGACCAGGAAACCATGCAGCAAATGAAAATGATGTCCGCATTTATGGGCGGTACAAGTCATAAGTATATCATTCATGTCCCGAAGAAGGTCAAGAAGATCAATGTGCCAGGAGCTGTGATCAAGGGCAACACGGTTACATTTTCCGCACCAGCTACCCAGTTTGGAGAGGAGCAAGCCGACTTTGAGGTCAGAATTAAGTATAAGTAATCTCAATATAAGTAACTGGGAGCGGGGCTAAACTGTCCCGCCTCCCAGTCCTTCTAGGAAACACTTAGCGTCTATTATAGTGTAGTATTGCGGATTATCGGAGAAGGGTGACGGATCCGATCCGTTTGTAACCGCCCACTTCTGTTTTGACTCCCCGCCATTCGGTGCCATCTTCGAAGATGGCTAAGATTTTCCATACGTAAACATCCTGGGGCAAGGGATGACCATTGTGTGTGCCATCCCATCCCCGTGCTGGTTTTCCTTCATCTAGCTCGGTAGTTTCCCATAACAATTCACCGTAGGGGGAAAATATTTGTAAACGGTATTCTTTTAAACTCAGCCCCTTGGGTAGGAATATTTGCGCATCTCCAGCCCCTTGGGTAGGTGCAAATGCATTTGGTACTTGTAGGCCCCGAATAAAACTGGGCGTCAAGGCCAATAAGGTATCATCCGGGCATCCGTTAGTGGCAAGGGCTTGTAGATAAACCTGTTTCAAGCCATTTTCATAGAATCTATGGCTAGGGTTGACCGCCTCACTCGTGTTACCTTCACCAAAATCCCACAAATAAGCATCGGCATTCGTGGAAGTATTTTGGAATTGAATGAAGCCGGAACCTGCTCCGTTGATGATTTCTTCGCTCCATGTGAAGGAAGCCTTGGCGGTCTTACGGACCTCGACATAAGCCGGTAGTCTGAGTGTGTCCGCACAAATATCATCAAAGGCAGCGATCAATTGTAGATCATAAGTTCCAGCTTCTGTATAAGTGTGTTGTGGTTCCAACTCCGTAGACTGAGTGCCATCTCCGAACTCCCAGAAGAATCGATTGCCTACTCCAAGATTGGTGAACTGAACTTCCATCGGTTCACATCCTACAATAGAGTCAAGCTCAAATTCTGCCACTGGACTTTCATAGAAATACAGCATTTGGCGAGTTGTATCTGTACATCCATAGGTGTTACTTACCCACAGATTGACGGCTATTTCACCAGGCTGATAGAAAGTCTGTGCGGGGTTCACGAAGTTTGAAGACTGATCTCCGCTAAAATTCCAACTGTACCCGTCCGCTCCTTGCGACTCATTGTTGAACTGCACATTTACGGGAAGCCCGCAGATAGCCTCTTTGTCATAGCTGAAAGCAGCTTCCGGAACTGGAAAAGCGAAAATCTCATCGTAAATACTATCGGTATAGCAACCAGAAGGAGTAGAAACCCGCAAGCGCACCGCATAATTTCCGGTATCCATATAGGTGTGATCAGGGTTGGGTTCCACAGAGGTATTGCCATCTCCAAAATCCCATTGATAATATTGTCCATTTTGCGCATTCTGTTGGAAAGAAATCGATAATGGTGCGCAGCCATTAGGTGCGGTCATATTGAAAGAGGCCGTCGGGGCTTCTTTGATCTCTATGGTTTTAGTGAGTGTTTCTTCACAAGCATTGCCCAAAGCTGTCCCGCGTAATTGCACGGTGTAGGTGCCCATTTCCGGAAAAACATAAGTCGGACTACTCATACTAGACGTATCCCCGGTACCAAAATCCCAGTAGGCCGCAGCAAGATTGGTTGATAAATTGCTGAACTCAATCTCTTGACCAGTACAGAGGTTTGGTGAAAACTCAAAGTCAACACTTGGCGGGGGCAGCACCGTGATGGTTTGCATGGTGCTGTCCTCCGCGCAAGAGTTACTAGCATATTGGGTGATGGTATAGGTGCCAGGGTTGACATAGGTGTAGGTGGGGTTTGTCATTGAGGCCCCATTACCATCCCCAAAATCCCATTGTACTCTAGTCCCAGGTGTCGAAAAGTTTTCAAAGTTGATTTCAAAGGGTGCGCAACCTACCGCTCGATTGATGTTGAAAAACGCGTTGACTTCTTCTGGCTCTACGACGAGGAGTTTTTCTAAGGTATCCGCACCACAGGCATTGCTGGCTATCAGGGTAATAGGATAGCCCACTGTGGCAGAATCTGCTTCAAATGTTTGTACACTGGGTATGGAATCCGTGGAAAAATGACCATTGCTAAAGTCCCAGTAAAAAGCAGTTGGATTGCCTTGAGAAATATTTGCAAAATAAACACTCAGGGGAGCACAGCCGGTGTCAACTGTAAATCCAAAATCAACGATGGGGTAGGCGCGCACCGTAAACGTATCCGAAACAACATCCATACCGCATTGGTTGGAGGCTTCCAGTTGTATCACATAAGTCGTATCATTAATTCCGCCCTCAAATACGATGGAAGCAGGGGGCTCCTCAGTGGTAGCTGTCTGGCCATTGCCAAAATCCCAGCTATAATTGGTAGCAAGACCTTGACTTTCGTTTGTCAAAGCAGTGCTAAGCAGACCGCATTCTTCATAAAGGTCAGCTGTAAATGTAGCTTGAGGAGGGGCTGCTACCTGTATCTCTTGGGTGTGTACCGCCGCACAACCAGCGGCGTTGGTCAGTGTCAATTGTACCGTGTATTGTCCAGCATTACTGTATAGATGAGTTGGGTTGACATCTGTATTGTTGCTGTTGCCATCTCCGAATAACCAACTGTAGCTGCTAGCACCAGTGCTATTATCCTGAAATTGTACTTCGTCCCCGACGCATACCAAATTCGGTAAGGTAAATGCGGCTGCGGGTACGTCCTCGACTACTATGGTCTTCTGTGCTTGACTCAGACAACCCGTTGCTGCATCCGTAAGGCTATAGGTTAAAATATGGGTGCCAAGGCTAGCACTGGCTGGATCAAAAGTACCTGCCTGTGCGTCCGTGATGCCAGGCCCTGACCAGGTCCCACCTAACGGAGTATTGCCACTAAGCTGAAAAGGGGCGGCATCGACACAAAGGCTCTGGTCAGCCCCGGCCGTCGCCGCCTCTGGTGCGATAACCTCTACTGTTAATATATCTTCGAATGCGCAGCTGCCTGCCCCAACTTGGTAGCGTAATTGATAAGTGCCTGGCCCAGCTAAACTTGGATCGAATAAGCTTCCGTTCAAACCGTTTCCTCCACCAGACCAAGTACCTCCGGTTGGATTGGCACTGCTCGCCAGATCGTAGACGGCGTCAAATTGGCAAAAACTCTGATCGGGTCCCGCATCTACGCTGACCGGGTCAATCACGCCAATATTCGCCGCCAACGTCGATGTGCAACCATTGGCATTCGAAACGGAATAAGTTAATTGATAGCTTCCTGGCCCTCCCGCTACAATTGGGTCAAATAGACCAGCATTGGCGTCTACTACACCTGGTCCCGACCAGCTTCCTCCGGCTGGAGAAGCTAATGGCAATGCGGTGGCGCCTGGTGTATTGCAGTAGGAAGAATCTGCTACACTGATGTTGGGAGCTTCATTAACCAAGATAGTCACGGAGTCAACTCCCTGGCAGTTGTTTCCATCTGTGAAATCGTAGGCTAAGGTAAAACTACCGGGTCCTGCCGTCGCCGTAATAAATTGATCGCCATCCAATATATTAGCTATCTCACTACTCCAAGTACCATTGGCAGGACTGCCGGTGAGCAATTGATTAGGTTCATTACTGCATATCGTTACATCCGGCCCTGCATTTACGGCTGGGGCTGGGATGATTTCAATCGTGAAATTATCGGAGATCGAACATGCGCCTACACCATAGTTGTAGGTAAGTACATTCGGCCCAGCATTCGCTGCAGCCGGGTCGAAGCGTCCGTTGGGACTAACTCCACTTCCCGACCAGGTACCTCCGACTGGATTTACCTCCAGACTAAAGGGACTTACGGAGGCGCATAGTGTTTGGTCCTCCGGCAGCGTGAGTGTAGTCAACTCTTGTACGATGAAGGTGTCAGCAACGGTGAAGTTGCCGCAGCTGTTGGTCGCTTCCAGTTGAATGATGTAAGTCCCCGCGGAATCGTAACGGACCCCACTGGGGAAGGCCTCGGTGGAACTGCTCACCGATCCACCTGGGAATTGCCAGCTGTAATCTGTGATGGTCAGTCCATTCGAGATATATTCTACATTCAAACTATCAAAATGCAAGGTCGCGGTGGCGCATGAATCTGCTAATGGATCTAGATTGATGACAGGTGGCCCCGGCATTTGTAGCAGGGTATCCCATTGTACCGTGGTACAAGGATTGCTTACACTCAGAATGAGCTCATACTCGCCTCCTTCTAGAAACTGGATCACAGGGCTAGCTGAATTGGCATTGGTACTATCTAAGAAGGTCCAATCCAAATCGGAATTCACCACCCAATCAAATGTCAATCCTTCACCCAGGGAGTTATTCGTTATCTCCACATCCACTGGCGTACAACTTTCACCCGCTCCCACATCGGTAAAAATGGGAATGGCAGTGGCCTCCGGCTCTTCGTAGATGGTAACCTCTTGGGTAAAGGTGAACTCTCCACAGGCAAAACTCACCAAAGTCATCTCAATGGTGTAGGTGCCTGGATTAATGAACTCGATATCGATACTATTGGAATTGAAGAGGTTACCACTTACAATGTTCCAGTCTTCACCGGAGGTTCCCGATATCGTCCAGCTTGGATTCAATACATCAATACAGGCTGAGGGATTCCCACTCACCACTTCATTGATATCGGTGGTATTGTCATTGAATGTGTAAGTGGAACCTGCGCAACTATTCGGAGGAGCGATGACCTCGAACATTGGGTCGGGCGGACTACTTACCTCGATCGGTTCAATGGTGGCCGTAGAAGAATTACAAGGGTTAGATGCTACGATCTTGATATCAAAAGCATCATTGTAGTTCCCTGTACTAGTCATTTGTCCACAGGAGCTTTCTTCAAACGTGTAGGTGAAAACCTCCGGTAGGGAATCCTGTACATAGTAGGCTACCTCCTCGCCATTAATGAAAACCGTGTATTCGGTTCCAGGAGGGTTACTCTCAGTGTTGATGATCGGAAAATCTAAGGTGGCCGGAGCACACAGTCCAACCGTATTACCAGGGATAACCAGGCCTACAGAGGGATTCCCGCCATTATAGAAGGTATAAGTATTGGTAAAGACACATCCGTTTTGGTGTCGAACAGTAAAAAAGATGGTATAGTAACCATAGCCAGTGTAAGTGTGTGTTAGGGTAGTAGTGTTTGAAAAAGTGGTATTGTCATAATTTTCTGATGGAGAACCATCTCCCCAATTGATAGTGTATCCTTCGTTATCCGCATAGGATGCGGAGTTATTAAAGATGCTCAGCTCAAAGGCTGCAGAACCATTACAGGCTTTGATTTCTCGGTCGATTAAAGTTACGATTCCTGGAGGCACGCCAATGGTAGCATCGGGAGTGGCCAGTACGGTCAGGGTATCTGTGGCACAGGCTGTACCATCCGCAAATAAGGTCACCGGATAGTCGATCTCCTGTGGTAATATGGGGAAGCGGTAGGAGATGCTGGTGCCATCTTCGTCTGGCGTTCCATCATTATCTAAGTCCCAGCTATAAGCGATTGCTCCATCTGGACTGTCAACCGTTAGATCCACTGGGACGCCAGCGCAAGGCCCAAGATCTGAGAAAGTAAAACTACATTGCGCATAGCTTGCGCTTGCCAAGCTATTCCAAGTCAGTATGATGAGGATGAAATTTCGAATTCCTAGTTTCATGTCAGAGCGTTTGAAAAGTAGAGAGAGAAGTTTAAAAGAAATCCTTGCAGTCCAGTATTTTCTTGCCGGACCTACTGCGTCCCTTATTTCGGGCCCCTGCGTTCAGATCTGGCATAAAGCGATAGCGGAAGGTCATTTCAAAAACACTACCTGCAATAGGGCCGACACCCGTCGTATTCACATCTACACTCGCACCAAAAAACAACCTAGGTTCACCCCCTTTATTCCGGCTAGTAGTCATAGCATATCCACCTACGGTTAGGATATAGGCATCTGTATGTGTGGCATTGGGGGCAAAAAATCGGTTTTGATACAGCAGGCCAACATAAAAGCTGTTGACTAGGCCATACATACCAATTGTACTTACTGTAATGTTCTCTTTGAAATTCAGGAATTTGTAGCCTTGCATATCCACTTTAACATTAGGAGAGAAAGAGACATCTAAGCCGGAGCCCTGGAAGATCTTCATCGGGATAATCAAACCACCATGGAAAGTGGTTCGAGGGGCTACACCAGATTCTCGGTTGAGGAAGGAATCGTTGCCCTTGGAGGATTTGCTGACGAGCTGTGGTAGATGGTGAAAGCTTACACCAAGCTGACTGCGAACGTTTCTCCATCTTCTTTTCCCTCGGCCAAAATCACTTACTTGGCGCCATACCACACCAAAGTCAAAATCACCATACATCACTTGATCTAATACGGGAAGCACGCTACTACCTTGCACTACACCATAGATCGGATCGAGCTGGTCCGAAAATACGAGCCTGTCCCAGTCGAGGCTCTTCTGAACCAAGCGTCCTTCCATACCAAAATGGATATTGCTTTTTTCACCAGGTATGGTGTAAGAAAACACGACTCCAGCTTGATTGGATTTAAGGTTGGCAATACCCTCTGTATTGCTCATTACATGAAATCCTAAACCCAACCCTACATAGGGTAGCTGAGTTTCGACGCTAGCGCCAAAAGTTTTAAAGCCTCGATCAGCATTCAACCATTGGATTCGTGATACTCCGGAGAGCGTGATACCGCTTTCAAGGCCGGCAAAGGCTGGGTTTAAGTAAATTCGGTTAGCATAGAATTGTGAAAAGGAAGGGTCTTGGGCATGTAAAGGGAGAGTGCTGGACCACAGGGCTACCCATAGGAGTAGCCTCCTTAACCATAGGGATAATGGGCTGTTCATTTAAATCAGTTTATAGGATGACCTAATCTTATTGTCTATAACTGAATGGGTTAGAATAGATAAGGGGACATTATTGCGTAAAAGCTATAGCGTTTCACAGTCGCGAGGGAGTACCCCTAGACCAATTAATTAGCCTTAGATGAAAATGCTGGGATTAGTGGATAGGTATTGATGCTAACGAGCAAGTACTCGCCTGCTGGCCTCAATACTCAATAAACTGAGGTTGGGTTGATGGATTAGTTCCTTGGGGAGGGGTAGAACGACGATTTGAATGTGATTAGGTAAGTATTTCGGTATGTTGTATACCTAGGATTATAGCTAAATTGAATAATGAGTGCTTAATCCGCTTGCTAATAACTAAATATGAAGAGATAGACCTGTGGAGGTTGGAACGATAAAATAGGGGAGATTCAGCAATCCTTCGTAGGTCTTATTACTTCACGATGTATAACTATGTATTGTTTTACTTAGGTCTTTCAGGAGAATTCAGAGCTATAACGCATAGATATTTTAAAAAATTATAATAGAACCTATGTTTTTTATTTTTCAGCCAAGATTTTCTCTTTCTGCACCTTAAACTCTTCTTCTGTCAGAATGCCCTTGTCACGCAATTCACCTAATCTCACGATTTGTGTCAATAAATCTCCATCCAAGTCAAGGGCTTCAGCTTCCTTGCGATTAGGTGGGTCTTCTTTGATGGGTGTGCTAACCGGAATCGTTCTAGACCTGGGAGCTTCCATCCGATCTTCGGCTGACACTTTGAAGCCATTCTCCACGAAAAAATGGAAGTCTACATCGGCGCGTAGATTGGACAATGCACGATGAGTATAAACCTTGTTGACATCCTTGAAACCGAACTCCACCGCCTTTTCCAGGTGATAGTAGGAGTTGTCCAGTTCATTGAGCAAGGAGTAGCAGCAAGCTAAATTGAAATGGGTACTAGGATCTTCAAAGTTGATTTCCAAAGCTTCGTCAAAAGCCTCAATGGCACCTTCGTAGCGAAATTGGCGGAAAAGTTGAACACCTTTTTTCTTGAAGTACCGTTCTTTTTCTACAGTCTTCGCAACGGGAGCGGGTAGAGCTGGAGCATTGCCATAAGAGCGGTACCGTCCAGGTTCAGCATAGTCACTCTTAATCCACTTCTTGTTGTAGCGTTCGTCAAATTCTTCCTTTGGCATTACAAATAATAGGACGGCATCGATAAAGCCAAGAATAGCTGGGAAAATGATCAAGGGAACGTCTTCTTCCATGAGTATCATGAAGGAGAACATGAATAAACCAAAATGTAAAATACCCAAAAATCGTTTTCCCAAGTAGAATCGGTGTACGCCAAAAATGCCAAGGAATAGTGCCAGCGTTGCTGCAACCTCTTTTTTCTTCATCGGTGTTTCCTTTTTCTAGAAGCCATCGTGTCTATGGTCAAGGATGCCTAGTGGACGGTTTTTTGGTGGAAAACGAAGCAAATTTCCCGGCTTTTTATTCGAACAGCCTTGAAAATTTGCGTCGCTTTTAGCCATATCGGGAATTCCTTAAGACCAAACCACAGTCAGATGTCTTACAACGGTTTGCTTGAACAAGTCTTATTCTTACAAGATAGAGCCTATTTACTAATAACGTAAAACCTTTATCCAAAAGTTTAATTTTTATCGACAAAGATCTGCTTATTGGACGATTTCATAATGCAGGAGGTTGCACTTGGTTACGTTTCTTACTCGCCAAATTGTCACTTGATGGTATTGATCCCGAGCAATTGCCGTCGCTGAGCCTGGGCCGATCTCGCATTCTGTACAGCATACAAGAGGACCCCACGCCCAAAACTTTTCGACAACAGCAAAGGTTAAAGTACTTTTAATGTCAACTTCGTGGATATTCAGTTTTGAAAAAAAAGCGACCTTTGCATAGCAAGAATAGGGCGGTACGGCGTTAAATGTAGAAGAGTACTTGAAAGTGACACCCATGGAAGAAAGCCGTCCTATCAATAGAATATTTAGGAAAGAAAAAATTACAGCAATGAGAATATTAGTATCCGTTGTCTTTTTGGCCTTGGTCACCCTTAGCTCAGGTTGGGCCCAAGCCGGACACGATATCAGCATTAAGATCAAGGGTTATGAACAGTCGGAACTGTACCTAGCTTATCATTTAGGCGACAAGCAGTATATCAGCGACACCGTAAAAGTAGAGGACGACGGAACCTTTCATTTCAAAGGGGATGGCCCCTTGGAAGGAGGTGTTTATCTAGTGGTTATGGCCCCTGACAATAATTTCTTCCAAATTTTGGTGGATGATAAAAACCAGCACTTTTCTGTGCAGACTCAAAAGGATGATCCAGCGTCTAGTATCAGTTTTACAGGAAGCGAGGATAACTCCCTCTTCTACGAATATCTAGCTTATATCAATGCGAGGCGCCCAGAAGCGGAAAGACTGGGGAAAGCGATTGCCAGTGCCGCCGGAGCAGAAAAAGAGAAGCTACAGAAGGAGCAGGAGCAATTAAATGCGAATGTGGTGGATTTCCAACGCAAGTTGGTAGCAGATCATCCCACTACCTTGACCGCAGCAATCATCAAAGCCAATCTGCCCTTTGATACGCCAGACTTTGAAGGTACCGAGGATGAAGTGCAAATGCAACGTTGGCGCTATACCCAAAAGCATTATTTTGACAATATCAATTTGGGTGATTCTAGAATGTTGCGCACACCTTTCCTTTTCCAGAGAGTAGATTACTTTATCAATAAACTTCAAGTGCAGCATCCGGATACTATGGCCTTAGCTGTAGACTATGTGCTGGACCGAATGAAGTCAGCGGAAGAAACATTCAAGTTCTTCCTCGTGCACTACCTAAATGAATATGCCAAGTCCAAGATTGTTGGAATGGATGCAGCCTATGTGCATTTAGTGGACAACTACTATCGTACGGGTAAAGCGAGCTGGACGGATGAAGAGTCGTTAAAAAAGATCATTGAAAGTGCGGATAAATTGAAACCACTGCTCATTGGTAAGATTGCTCCGGATATAGAAATGCGGAAGAAGGATGGATCTAAAATTCGCCTGCATGAGGTAGACTCGGATTATACGATTCTATATTTCTGGCGGTACGATTGTGGGCACTGCAAGGAATCTACTCCTCACATGAAGGCCTTTTATGAGAAATTCAAAGACAAGGGCGTGAAGTTGTTTGCCGTTTGTACCAAGTTTACCGATGAGGTAGAAGGCTGCTGGGAATATATCGATGAAAATGGTATCCAAGATTGGCTACATACCGTTGACCCTTATCATCAAAGTCGCTTCTCAAAATTATATGACATCCGATCGACTCCACAGGTTTATGTGCTGGATAACAAGAAAGAGATTATCTCAAAGCGTATAGGCGCTGATCAATTGGAGGAGTTAATGAACCGGATCTTGGAGCAGAAGGCTAGCGAAGGAGTGGGAAGTGATGAATAGTTATAATGTTGAATGTTTAATGGATAATTCTTCATTCAACATTCAACATTCTTCATTCAACATTATCCATTAAAATTATGTGACGTTTGCTCGTCGAAGGACAAACTTCAGTAGCTTAGAAGAGATGCGTTTGAGATAAACGGTTGCGATTTCTTTTCCACCGATCAATACCTCATCTTTTCCGCTAGCGATGGCTCTTAGGGCTTTTTGAGCGAAGGCGGAAGGTTCCATGCCTCCGGCAGTAGAATCCGCCATTTGGTTATTCTTACTACCATCCCCCTTTAGTGCATTGATCGTCACATTGGTGTGAACATAGCCCGGGCAAAGGATGGTTACCTTGATATTGTCCTGGTAGACTTCTTCTCTCAAACAATCGAACCAGCCTTGCAAAGCATGTTTGGAAGCTGCATAGGCTGATCGAAAAGGAGTACCTATTTTACCCATGACACTACTGATAACTACAATCTGACCACTTTTTTGGGCTAGCATATCTGGTAGTACCGCCTTAGTCACAGCCACGGTACCTAGAAAATTGACGTCCATGATCTTTTCGTCTACCAAGAAATCTGTGTCTTTGACCAACTCCCTTTGGGAAATACCCGCATTATTGATCAGGAGGTGGGGTATACCCCAAGCCGCTTTCGCTTGCTGGTAGACGGCGGGTACCTGATCGAATTGGGCGACATCAAGTGGAAGTATTCGGACGGAATCGGGTTGCGAGCAGTTCTGTTTTACGCGGGTGAGTTCTTGTTGATTTCGACTGGACAAAATCAATTTAGCGCCCTGTTCGGAGAAGGCGTAGGCAAGGTGTTCTCCAATGCCTGAAGATGCGCCCGTGATCCAGATCACTTTTTCTTTGAAGACCATGGTTCGATTTTTAGTGCACTAAATTTCGGCAAATATGTTTTACTTTTAGCAGACTAGGCAAAGAAAACCGCATTTATGAAAACTATTTTTCTGATAAGACACGCCAAATCCAGTTGGGATAATCCTGGACTACGAGATTTTGACCGACCTCTAAACAAGAGGGGATTTCGGGATGCACCCTTCATGGCAGAGTTTATAAGTAAGCAAACCCCTACACCCGATAAGTTGGTTTCTAGCCCTGCCAAAAGGGCTTTTACCACTGCCACCTATTTTGCGGAGGCTTATGGCCTGACCAGTGAAGATATTCACCAAGAGGTTGGTATATATGAAGCCTATGCCCAGGAATTACTTTTTATTATTCAACGTTTTGAGCCCGAGTGGAATACTGTCTTTCTATTCGGACACAATCCTGGCTTTACCAATTTGGCCAACCAGTTCGCAACGGATTTTATTGCCAATATCCCGACCTGCGGAATTGCTGAAATTAGTGGGGGGGTTAAGGAGTGGAAAGATTTTCGGAGAGGGCAAGTGAAACTGCAGAATTTCTATTACCCGAAACAATTCCAACGGTAGGAATCTTGTCCAGCAGACCAGAACAAGGAAATTTATTATTCGACTCAAAATTACGCGCGTAACATGGAGTATTTGAAACAAATAGGATGGAGGACTTGCTGTTTTCTACTGATTGGTTTGGGCGTGCTGGCCTGCAAGCCGGAGGAACCTCGACTGCCGATAGCGGAAGAGGCACTAGTTCCGATACTTAAAGATATGCAACTAGCAGAATCCATCATACAGCAACAAACCTTCAATATCCAGGATAGTCTTGTAGAACGGTACTACAAGGTGATCTATAAGACCCACGATGTCCAAAAGCAGGACTTAGATTCTACCCTAGCCATCCTACGTCGCGAACCTGCCATAATGGATCGTGTGTACACCAAGGTTTTAGAGGAACTTTCCAAGGAAGAAGTAAAGGAATAGGCACATTTTTTGGTGAAGTGCCTAGTATAATAAGCAATGAAAAAGGGCCTTGTTTCTAGTTTTTACGCTAATTTACTTGTTCTCAGTACACTAGCTCCTGAGGAGATAGTAAGAAAAGTCTTAATTTGAGATTTATAAACTTAACATTAACTTAAAACAAGACCTCTTCTAATGCTTGTGAATTCGTTTATTTTTGCCGCATTGGCGAAATAATTGTTAATAGCATGGATCCAATTAAAATTCTTGTTGTAGATGATGAGCCTGATATTCTAGACTTCCTGAGATACAATTTGGTTAAGGAGGGATATCAGGTAGTGACAGCCTCCAATGGAGAAGAGGGAGTAATGATGGCTGAGAAAGAAAAACCAGGCTTGGTTATTCTAGATATCATGATGCCGAAGATGGATGGGGTAGAGGTTTGTAGAAACTTGCGAAGCAAACCTGAGTTTGACAAGACCCTGATTATCTTCCTGACAGCTAGGGAAGAAGACTATTCGCAAATTGCGGCTCTCGATATCGGTGGTGATGATTATATCACCAAACCTATTCGTCCACGAGTGTTCCTAAGCCGAATCAAAGCTTTATTACGTAGATCGGATCGTTTGGAGGAAGAAGCTACCGATGCCGTTATTGTGGTAGGTGAGCTCGAGATAGATATGGAGCGTATTACGGTGAAAAAGGGAGAGAAAGTCATTGAGCTAGCGAAGAAAGAGTTTGAATTGCTCAATCTCTTGGTATCCAAACCAGGAAAGGTATTCTCTCGAGAAGAGATCTTCAACAAGGTATGGGGTACAGATGTTATTGTAGGTAATCGTACGATTGATGTGCATATTCGTAAACTAAGAGAAAAGATTGGTGATACCTTTATCAAAACCATTAAAGGTATTGGTTATAAATTTGAGTTTTAAATGTTGAAGAATCCTACGCCAAAGCAGATCGCCTTATTTGCGGCACTCTATATCTGTTTGGTCGTTTCAATAGTAGGAGGCTTATTGCTAGGGCTAGAGTATTTGGGTACACCCAACTGGGTGGCTTACGCATTAGTACCCCTGGTTGTATTCCTGGCAGCCTACTGGGTGACGATCTACTATCTTCGTAAGTATATCTATCGCAAGATCAAGTTGATCTATAAGACAATTCACAAGCATAAACGGTCTCCAGAGGAGAAGACTAATTCTATTGATATCACTTCCGACATCATCGGAGAAGTTGAGAAAGAAGTGGAGGAATGGGCGATGACTCGAGAGGCAGAGATCAATAAACACAATGCTTGGGCTGATTATCGTCGAAAATATATTGGCGATATTTCCCACGAACTGAAGACGCCCATCTTCAATATTCAGGGATTTCTACATACCCTGCTCGATGGCGCAATGTACGATAATGAGATCAATCATTCGTTCCTCAAAAGAGCTGCAAAGAATGTAGAGCGACTTCATACTATTGTGGAAGATCTTAGTGCGATCTCACGACTCGAATCCGGCAATTTAGTTTTGGATACGGTTTCCTTTGATATTAAAGAATTGACACAAGAAGTCTTTGAGGATCTTGAGATCAAAGCAGCACAAAAGCATGTCGTATTATCCTTTAAGGAAGGAGCGGATCAAAGTTATCGCGTACGGGCAGATGTTGATAGCATTAGACAAGTACTAACGAATTTACTCCACAACTCCATCAAATACGGCAAGGGAAATGGCCGTACCAAGGTTGGGTTCTATGATATGGATTCCAATATCTTAATTGAAGTTGCAGATAATGGCATCGGCATAGCTCCCGAACATCTGGATCATGTTTTTGATCGCTTCTATCGCGTGGATAAAAGCCGGTCAAGAGCCCAAGGTGGTTCAGGCCTTGGTTTATCCATTGTAAAGCACATTATTGATGCGCACAAGCAAACCATTAATGTTCGTAGTGCGAATAACCTTGGATCTACCTTCGGATTTACGCTGGAAAAAGCCTAATAGACTTGGCCCACTTGCCGGATTAAGCTTACTTTTGCGCTCACAAGCAATTTTGAACGATGATTACGGTAGCGGATGTATTTGTAAAGTATGGTGATCGAGTCTTGCTGGATCATATCAACTTAGTTATTCAGGATAGAGACAAGGTCGGTCTGGTTGGACGGAACGGTGCGGGTAAATCCACACTGCTCAAGATCATTGCTGGAGATATTGGCTCAGATGGAGGTAATGTCACTAGACCTTCAGAAAGCTCTTTAGGGTTCCTTCATCAGGAAATGAATCTGCCTAAAGGAAAAACGGTGATGCAAGAGGCATTGAGTGCTTTTGGAGATGTGAAAGCATTAGAGAAGAGAATAGAGGACCTCAATCAGGAAATTGCCGAACGTACAGACTACGAAAGCGCAGCTTATACCAAGTTATTAGAGGAATTTTCGGAGGCGAACGATCGTTTTCAGTTGCTTGGAGGAGCTTCGATGGAAGCGGAAACTGAGAAGGTCCTAAAGGGTTTAGGATTCAAATCCACCGATATGGATCGTCTCACGGATGAATTCAGTGGAGGATGGCAGATGCGAGTGGAATTGGCAAAGATGCTTCTACAGAAACCAAATTATCTCCTGCTGGATGAACCTACCAACCACCTCGATATTGAATCTATTATCTGGCTTGAAGGATTTTTAAAAGATTACCCTGGAGCAGTCATCATTATTTCTCACGATAAGCAATTCCTAGATAATACCACCAAGCGGACAGTAGAAGTGGAGTTGGGTCAAATCTACGATTATAAGGCACCTTATAGTGAATTCGTGGCCTTGCGGATGGAGCGGAGAGAAAAAATGCAAGCTGCTTATGATAACCAGCAGAAGGTAATTGCCCAAAAGGAGCGCACTATCAATCGCTTCATGGCTAAGGCGACCAAGACCAAGATGGCGCAATCCATGAAGAAGCAACTCGATAAGATTGACCGAATTGAGATCGCAGCAGAAGATACAGAAGGAATGACCCTGCGATTCCCACCGGCTCCTCGCTCGGGGCAGATTGTCTTGGAGGCTAAAGAACTGGACAAAAGCTACGGCCAACTTAATGTATTGGATAAGGTGGACTTGAAATTGGACCGTGGAGACCGAGTGGCCTTTGTGGGACAGAATGGGCAAGGAAAAACCACCTTAGCCAAAATCATCATTAAGCAACTGGAGCGCAGCGGGGGAGAGTTTACCTTGGGTCATAATGTACAAATTGGATACTATGCCCAGAATCAATCGGATACACTTCACCCCAAATTGACCTTACTGGAGACCATGGAGCAAGCCTCTCCGCCTGAAATGCGCACCCAACTGAGAAATATCCTTGGTGCTTTCCTTTTCAGTGGAGAGGATGTAGATAAAAAAGTGACCGTCCTCTCTGGAGGAGAAAGAGCACGCCTGGCCATGGCTTGCCTTTTACTGAAACCCTTTAATCTATTAGTACTGGATGAACCTACCAATCACTTAGATATCATTTCCAAGGATATCCTTAAGAAGGCGCTGATGGAATATGATGGTACCTTGGTAGTCGTTTCACACGATAGAGACTTCTTAGCGGGTCTAACTAATCGAACCATTGAGTTTCGAGATCGACAACTCTTTGATCATATTGGGGATGTAAACGCCTTTTTGGAAAAAAGAGCCTTGGCCGATATGCGAGCCGTGGAAATGAGTACCAAGAAAGCGGCAGCGGCTGCGGTGACAGCTTCTGACTCGACCCCAAAAGTGGAATTATCCTACGAAGAAAAGAAACGACTGACCCGAGCCGTACAGAATGCAGAAAGACGGATTGAGCGTTTAGAGCAAGAAATCACCAAGATAGAGTTAGAAATGGCCGATCCTTCCTTTTACCAGTCTCCTGATGCTGAAAAGATTATGGAAAAGTACAAAGGGAAAAAACAGGACCTGGAAACCGCTTACTCGGAATGGGAAGAAGCCCAGGAAGTGCTAGATAGTGCTTTAGGAGGTTAACCTTCCGCAACCTTCGCTTCAATATTTTTGCTGCCATAGGCTTCCCGCCAAGCCAGGATACCGCCTAAGAGGTTGTGCACCTGCTGAAAACCATTTTCCTGCAGTAGTTTCGCTGCTTTTTTGCTGCGCTGTCCACTACGACAATGGACAATGATTCGCTGATCTTTATTGAGTTGGGAAAAGGCTGAAGGTAGTGTGTTAAGCGGAATAAGCTTTCCCCCCATTTCATCAGTAGCAAATTCATATTCTTCGCGCACATCTAGGAGTAAAAAATCCTCTCCTCGTTCCGCTAACTCATGAAGCTGTTGTACATTGAGATCAAAGCTATTCACCGCTTGACTGGGTTTAGGAATGCCGCAGAATTCATCGTAGTCAATTAACTCCTTTATTTCAAGCTTTGGATTGATCGGAAATTTCAGCACCCTAGTACTAAAGGCTGCGGCATCAAATAAGAATAAACGTCCACTTAAGGGCTCTCCCACACCGGTAATCACTTTAATCACTTCGCTGGCCTGCAAACTTCCAATAATGCCCGGTAATACACCCAGGACCCCTCCCTCTGCACAGTTGGGAACCATATCTGGCGGAGGTGGCTCCGGAAACAAATCCCGATAATTGGGGCCACGACTGCCGTCTGCTGCCGATAGATTGAAAACGGAAACCTGACCTTCGAAACGGAAAATACTGGCGTAGACATTGACCTTTCCAGTTAGGACACAGGCGTCATTCACTAAATAGCGAGTCGGGAAGTTATCCGTGCCGTCCGCCACGACATCGTACTGACTCACTAGCTGCAGCGCATTATCCCGAGTAAGGGCTTCCTGATAGACCTCTACTTCGATATGTGGATTCATAGCTAGAATCCTTTTTCTCGCCAATTGTGCTTTGGATTGTCCTACGTCATCAACTGTATATAGAACCTGGCGCTGGAGATTGCTGGTGTCCACTACATCGAAATCAACAATACCAATTTTCCCGACGCCTGCTGCTGCCAGATAAAGCAAAACGGGACTACCAAGCCCACCCGCTCCTACAACCAGGACCTTGCTCTGCTTCAACTTCTCTTGCCCTGCCAAACCAAATTCCGGGATGGCGAAATGTCGTGCATAACGGTTGAGTTCCTCTTTACTAAAATTGTATCCTTCCATTTGATCAGTTCTCGTTGAAATTCTATGTAAACCCATTCAAACCCAAGAGTAAGGATCAGGTATGCATATGTGACTGAGTTGTAATAACTACGACACTATAGAAAAAATGCTTATTTGTCGAGCGACAAATATAATTTTTAATTAACTTTGTCAGGTCTGCATACCAATCGCTATACTAAAATTGAACACGAAAGTTAAGTAAGAGTTTTAACATCCCTTAATCCTTTGAGCATATGAGAGTCTCATTACCTACCAAATTTCAGCAAGCCTATTCGATTCCTAATTTGCATTGGACCGGCTGACGATAGTGCATCCGGACCTCCCATAATCGATTCCCAAAAACAGCAAATTACAATCCCATGAAAATAGGCCTGTTGGCGTTAGCCGATCGTAGATCGAACGGCTTCCTGCTACTTCTAATCTGTATCTTACATCCGATCTTTGGTCATTCTTCTGCAAAACATGCGATGAAACTTCCTGCAATGGATCCGCCTCAATTTGAGATCCCAGGAGAGTTTGCAGCTCCTTTCGATGCTTTACTAAATGACATTCCCGAAGCTGGTTTGGATCTGGACGATGATGGCACGATTGATATCGTGAAGCCTTGTTCCTGCCAACCTCATGCTCCTACACCGAATGGGACCAATAATGACAGTAGATTTTTCGATGACCAATTGGTAGTAGCTACTGGAACTTCTGGCCAAATATGGCAAGTAAGTTCAGCAACGAATCTATACCATCCCTTATCTCAAGCACCCATTGCCGTTGGCACTCCCTTAGAGGAGGTGGGAAACACGGGTATCTATGTCTTGAAGGTAATTCACCAAGAGACTGTACGTTACCGAGCCAGGGTTAGCAGTCCTTCTTATCCTGACCAGGAATTCGGCTCGGTAGCCAATACCTGCTATTATCCAGATGCAGAAATCTTGAATCTAGATACCTTTTATTGCGAATCGGATCCCAGTTTCTTTTTACAAGGCCGGGCTACGTCCGGGGCAGATGGTAATCTAGTACAAATATCACCTCTAGAAACTTTCTGGACAATCAGACGATTGTCTGACAACCGAGTATTTGTGGAACGTGAGTTTAAGCCTAGCCAGTTAGGCGGCGGCGATTTTCTTGTGCAATATACTTTCGTCATGGCAGATAATGCGGGTGAGGCGGAGAACAACACAGGTTGTCCGACAACGGTAGAGCAAGAAGTTTACATACGTCCCACACCAACCTTGGTCTGTAATGGACTATTAAATGTCCCGATCAACCCAAATACTTGCGAAGTCTACATCAGTCCCTCCATCGTATTAGCAACTGATATCACGACAGAACTACTATATACGGTAACCATTACCGACGAAAATAATAACCCGGTTCCCAACCCGGTTCCTGGTACTTATGCCAATCAACTCTTAACCGCAACCGTGACAGATGAGTGTACCGGACTTTTTTGTACCTCAGGCTTGCGTTTGTTTGATAATACAGATCCAGTTTTGAGTATCCCTCCGGATACGACCTTGAATTGTACGGGAAACCCTGATCCCTCAGTCACTGGGTACGCGGTGGGATCGGATTGCGATGAGATAACGGTTTCATATGAGGACAATGAAATTGAAGACGAGTGCGCGGTTCCTCGAATCCGGATTGAAAGAACTTGGACCGCGACCGATTTGACCGGAAATACGGTAAGTGACACGCAGATCATTGGCATTGAAAGGGGCGGACAGGAGGATTTTATCTTCCCAGATGATGTTGTAGTGACTTGTGCCGAATACTTGGCTGACTCGCGAATTACGGATCCTGGTTATGAATATGCGGGGCTTCCCACAAATCTGGATGTAGAGACCTGTGGATTCATCTATACTTTTAGCGATGACACAATTGGCCTGTGTGGGGATAATTCCAACAACTTCGTGATTGTGCGGGAATGGTTGTTTTTGAGTAGTTGTGGTTTTGAGATCTATACGCAGGATGCCAATGGTAATGATAATGTACAGGTAATCACGGTGGAGGATAGAACCCCACCTGAGATCGAAGCTAGTGCCTTTACAGTTGGAGCTAATATTTCGCAGCAAAGCAATAGCTCAGGAGTTTGCAGTTCCACTGGATTTATACCTCCGCCTATTGTTAATGATGCCTGTAACAACGGCTATTTTCGAATCCTCACTCCTGTAGGGGAGGCAGGTTTTGCCAATGGTACTGATCATAGCGCTGGGGGCACCATTCCTGCTCCAGGTCTACCCTTGGGGACGCATACTATCACCTATGAAGCCTGGGATGAATGTGGAAATACATCGACATTAGATGTAGAAGTCACTGTGATTGATAACCTCGTGCCCTTAATGATCTGTAATAACCAAATCACGGTGACCTTGGATTTCGCGGGGAATGGTCTCTTACTGCCTGACCGAATTGATGAAGGGAGCCGTGATGAATGTTGTACTGATGTGAGCAAAATCAAATTGGTAGATGAACCAGATACCGAGTTTCGCGATCAAATTACCTTCTTCTGTACCAACGATACCGTGACTGCTGTGCTACGCCTGTGGGATTGTGCTGGCAACTTCAACAATTGCGAAGCAACGGTCATTGTAAATGACCCTATCCCACCAGTAATTATTAGTCAACCGGAAGATGTTTTTCTTACCTGTCAGGAGGAATTTGACAACTATTTTCAAGCCGATTACGATGCTCCAGAGTTTGGAGACAATTGTTCCTTTACCGTAGACTTTAGTGCAGCCGAAGAGATCGATGAATGTGGTAAAGGAAGGCTGACCAGAACCTGGACTGCAATCGATCATGAGCGAAACCCACCGACCATTGTTACCCAAAACGTGGAGCTGGAGATTGTCAATAACTACTGGATCAATCTACCAAGGGATACCATTGTAGACTGTAATGGGATAGCCTTCCCCGAGCTGAGAACTACTGCCCTAGCTTGCGACAATATCATGGCTACCGTTACAGAAGAGCCTTTCACCTTGCCCGGTGGTGCGGCCTGCTTCTATATTCGTAGAACCCATACGATTACGAATCTCTGTAATTTTGATGGCAACCCTAATCCGATGGATTTAGATCGGCTAGAACCCTCTGAGGATGTTTATGGTAGCTCAGAAGGGTATGCATTAAGGTCTGATGGGACCACCTTGTTCAAAGTGACCAATCAGGGTAGTACTCCGGTCGGACCTTCAACAGGTAATTATCGGTATGTGCAGATCATCGCGGTGGTAGATGATGAGCCTCCTCAATTGGATGCTCCTCCTAGAGACCCTTTCTGCACACCAGAGCTAAGCGTTTCAGAAGAGTGCCTAGGGCCCGTGAGCTTTGACCTCAATTTAACGGATAACTGTTCCGCAGAAGTGGAGATCATTTACAGCTTAGTGCTGAATAATGAAACGACTTTGCCGGATGCCTATGGTACGCTCAACCCACTTGACAGCGGGTATCGTTTGGAAGGAAATTACCCGGTCGGTACGCACTCTATCTTCTTGACGGTGTTCGACGATTGTTCTAATCCGGTTCAGTATACTTTACCTTTTGAAGTGCAAGATTGTACGGCTCCAGCCCTTCTTTGTCCAGAACAAGCCTCAGTGGAGATACCAGCAGTGACGGAGGAAATTACGATTGCGCCCTTGGATGTCATACAATCAGTCCAAGAGAATTGCTCAGCGGTTGATCTTTCCTTTTCCGTAGATATGTCGCTGGACAGCTTAACCTTCACCTGTGACGATGAAGGAATGGACTTTGTAACTGTTTACGCTATGGATGAGGCAGGCAACGGTGTCGACTGCAGCGTCCAGTTGGAAATTACTACACATGAAGAGGCCTGTATACAGTTTGGTGGAATCTGTGGGGTAGTAGCCAAGGTTGATGACGAGCCGATTGCTGGGACCAATGTGCGACTATCAGGAATAATTGTAGCTGAGGAAGTGACTTTGGTGGATGGACAATTCTGTTTCGAAGATGTGCAGTTGGAGCAAGTATATAAGTTAAGACCTAGCAAGGATGATCGACATAGTAATGGTGTTTCCACCTTTGATATTGTATTGATCTCGCGACACATCATTGGCATGAGCCCACTGGATTCACCATACAAGATCATTGCCGCAGATGTTAATCGTTCAAACACGGTAACGACATTAGATATCGTTAAGATTCGAAGGTTGATTTTAGGTATTGATGATCGCTTTCCGGAGAGTGCATCATGGCGCTTTATCCCCGCAAATCATGAATTCACCAACCAGAATCAACCCTTTATTGATCCAATACCGGAAGAACTCATATTTACCTTAACTGACGCTGATGCCACTTTCAATTTCGTTGGGATTAAAGTAGGAGATGTGAATTTCAATGCACTCCCCAATTAACGTAATTGTGGTGTTTTGTGCCCAAATGCACTCGAAATACAAAAAAAAAACAGATATTTGATTTTTTAATCGGTTTTTGGGATGGCCTCTCTCCATACTTTGGAGGGGGGCTTTTCAATTTGAAGGAGCTGCTTAATCAGATGCTGCTAACTATCCCAATTTCCACTCGAAGTTCTAGTTTACTATTCACCCCTCATAAGGAACTATCCTTATCCGACTTGAGGTTGAGAACGATATGTTCATTTATCAACTTATTCAAATTGGAGAATTCCATCAAAATCATTGTGAAGATTATGTCGTAGCTTATCCGATTGGAGCTAAACGGCAATTATTGGCCGTTTTAGATGGCTGTAGTATGGGAGATGAAAGCTTTTTTGCTTCAGCCTTATTAGGAAACATCCTGAAGAAGATTGCCAAGCAAAGCTTCTATCTGGAGAGCCATCGAGGGGCGTCAAATCTTAGTTTAGCCGCACAACTCCCCAATCTCCTCCAAGAAGTCTTTACTGAATTGGAGTCCATTAAGAATCAACTCTATCTGAATACTAACCAACTCCTAACCACCTTGGTAGTCGCTATTGTAGACGAGGAGACGAGACAAGCCCAAGTAGGTGTATTTGGGGATGGTTTAGTAGTCTGCAATGGGCAATATTGGGAATATGATCAGGATAATCGTCCAGATTACCCCGCTTACTATCTGGCGGATGGTTTCGATACTTGGTGGGGAAATCAAGAGCAATTGTTGTCCCTTTCTGAAGTCAATGACTTGAGTTTAAGCACGGATGGTGTCTTGTCTTTTCGGAATTTTGAAGCACAAGAATATCTAGATCCTTTGCGGGCTATCGATGAACTTCTAATTTCTACTTCGGATTGGGAAAATGAAAGAATGCTGTTGAAACAGCTGAAGCAATTACAAGATCAGACTAAGGCCAAGCCTGGGGATGATCTCGGTATCGTTCGGCTTATTCTATAAAAATACCGAAACCACTTTCGTGGCTTCGGTACATATACTCAAACTCCAGTATTTTCTACTTACGTCTTTACAAACGAACAATACGCCTGTGGGCAATGACTTGTCCCATTCTAATGCGCAACATGTACACGCCGGCGGGCTGGGCTTTTAAGGAGATGCGATTGGCTCCTTCCTTGATGGTAGTTAGCAAATTACCCGCGCTATCTATGACATCAACTTGATCAATGGGGACGCCATATTTATTCCATATTCTAACCTCATCATTAGTAGGGTTGGGGGATAGAATCAAGGATTTTAATAAATCGAGATTTGGTACTTCCTGGAATCGTTGGATGATAAGGTCACTGGACTCCGTAAAGATGGGAATCGTATCCAAGGATGCCGTTACCGCTAAAGGAGCAGCTACATTGATTGGAGTTGAAGTTAATCCTGCTATGTCATCAATAATTCCGATCAAAGAGGCTACAGGACCACTACCAAATAACTCCTGAGGACCTACACGACTCAGGGCAACAAAGATTTGTCCTTCCTCAGCCAATGTTTTATCTAAGGTTAATAAATCTTGATTTTCATCACCTAACCAGCTATTGGTAAAATCCAAAGCTATGCTTTCAGGGCGAATGGTCTCCGGATCAAATTCTATGGTGAAGGCAATCCCATGGAGACCTTCTACTGGAAGGGTGGGGGTCCCTAAGACTATTGGCAAGTTGAATGCCTGTCCAGTAGGCCAGCCTTCATTTGGTGTCTCGACAAACAATGTAGGGTTATTGGGTGTGGCGGCTATCGGTTCAAAGGGTACGACCTCTCCCCGAGTTTCGAGGAAGTTGTCCAGGATGGCCTGACGGTCACTTGCTTCAATCAACCCATTACCATCCGTATCAGCATGCTTGTAATTGATGCCATTGGGGAAACTCAAGTCCCATGGAGCTGCGGGGATACCTTCCCAACTGGTACTTTCATTCTCTCTAATCGGACCATCAGCCCCTTGAGCGATGCCCAGTGGCAACAAATCGAAGTGGTTCGCGATATTATCTGTATTGATATCACCAGGCCATACTTCCTCGGTTCCAAGGCTTAGGCAAACATTATCTAAGCTCATCTTTCCTTCAACGCCCAGTAGCAGTAGACTTACATTACCGGTGAAAGTCAAGGTTCCCATCTTAGGGTCATTGGGATCAGGGCTGACCGTCAAGGTGATTCCGGGAGCCACCACATTTGGTAGCTCAGTAGGATGGGTAACCTGAATTAAAGCCGCATCATTTGCAATTAAGGTGAATTGACTACCATCGAAGTAGTAATCGATTGTCAGTTCTTCTACACTAGCGTCTAAATCCTCAAACCCAACTATAACTTCTGATCCATCTAAAACCATCATCTGACCCTGTGCAAGGCTAAAGGCTGGGAAAATGGAAGGGTATTCTACTAGATGTACGAAGCAGTCGCAGCTGGAACCGATTCCGAAGCTAAGCCCACCTTCTTGCAAAAAGACATCTCCTGTTTGATAACCTGTTAGTGGTCCATAGGAGCCAACTTGTGCTTCTTCGAAACCTATACAGGCCGCCAATTCGCAAGATTCAAAAGTGAATTCTCCAGAAGTGCTGCAGAAAAGGCTTTCATCCGTTACTTGGAAGTACCAATCCGTTTGATCAATGCCATTCAAAGGGCCTAAGGTGAGGTATAGATCCTCATAGGCATATTGGGCACTGGTAAGATCTCCGTTAACAGGACCATATACCACCGTGAAAGAATCCTGGGTATTGATAGGCACAAGGTTTAAATCTACTTGGAAGGAACCATCTTCCTCACATGGATGTGCTTCTACCACCAAATCTCTTAGATTACAGCAGGGTACACTAAAGTCTAGGCTCTGGCCACAATCAGGATTCTCCTTATCTACTACGGCAATACTAGAAGCAGTTGCTAGGTCCAAATCAAGGTCTTGGGATAAGGGCAAGGCTTCATAAGAGAAGCTTTCATAGATTTCCCCATCAAATAGTAGATAGAAGGATTCGCTGGACGGTTCCGAAGCGATAAAGTCTAGGTTTAAGGTAAAGTAGCCACTGTAGTCATCACATTGTACGGAATAACTTAAGTCTTTTATTTCACAGCTAGGGCAATAGGTCGGCTCCAGGGTGGTGAAGGCTCGACAACTTGGATCCGCATTATCTATGACAATGAATTCCAACAATTGATCAGAAACAGAAGCTATTGGGCCTACCATAACCGGAGCATCTCCGTAGGAGAAGGAGCCATAATTCGTACCATTACCTCTGATGGTGAAGCCTTCCTCTCCTACGTTTTCAGATTCGAAGTCCACCTGGACGTAAAAGCTTCCATCCACACAATCCAATTGCTCAGCGACAACTTCCGTAATTCGACATTGTGTTTCACAGTCTAAGGGGCCGAATTCCAAATAGCCAAAGCAGGCTGGATTGGCGATATCTAGGATTAAGATATCGACAATGTTTTGTCCATCTCCTGGAAACGGACCGATCGTCACAAAGGCCTCATCATAGCTGTATGGACCAAAGATGGCCCCATCCCCATACACATAGTAGCCGAGCGGACCTGAATTGGCAGATTGGAAGGCTACATCTAGGAGGAAGGTATTGCCGTCGCAATTGTGCGCCTCCGCAATCACTTCGCTGATGTTGCATTCTCCCGTGTTATCGCAGGGCGCCAGCGGGATTTCCACTATGCTATGGCATTCCAGATTATCATTCTCAGCAACTTTTATGGTAAGGCTATTGTTCCCGGGCCCTGGTAGGTAATTGGATACCGTTACAGGACGCTGTTCAAAGCCATAGGTCTCATAGAGCTCTCCTTGTAGGAAAAGATCGAAATAGGGATTATTCGTCCCTTCTGACACAAAGTTGATTTTTAGATCATAGGCATAGCCAGCGCTCGTGAGTTCGCAAGCTAGGATGTCCACTTCCAAATCTCTGATGTCACAGCTGCCTCCATTAGGTTGGCAAGGATATTCTACCTCAATCGTTTTACAGCAGTCTGGACTGGCATAGTCACATATGACAATCACATCTGTTCCGCTATCATTGCTTGAGAAACCTATTCCTACTTCACTACCCGAAGGAGGGTACTCATAATAGAAGCTTTCTCCGGCACTATTCGTGGCTTTGAATTTATTGCTAAGACCTTCTCCTTCGATTGAAATCAGCGCCAAATACTCCGTTCCACTCGCATTACAACCTATTTCCCAAACCGTTATATTTTCAATCACGCAGTTGGAGGCTTGACATTCACCAGTGGCAACTTCTGTGACGGCCTGACAATCGGGGTTATCATTCTCAGTAACTTTGAACCAGAGATTATCAGGATTGCCTTCAGGTACATATCCCGAAACGGTAATGGGTAATTGATCAAATCGAAAGAAATCAATCAATCCTTCTCTTCCATAGAGGTCGAAGAATTCATTGTCCGTGCCGCTGGCTTGAAAGTTGATCTTGACGTCATAGGCTATACCTGCATCCGTTTCATAGCATTCCAGAATGTAGGCTTCAAGTCCGTTGATTTGACATTCCAAGTTAGGTTGGCACGGGTATTCTAGTTCGAGGACAAAGCAGCATCCATCGTACTGCGAATCACAGATTTCAATGCGATCTGTGCCACTTTCCCTAGTGGAGAAGCCCAGTTCTATTTCATGACCCGCAGGGGGGTATTCTCCGTAGAATACCTCTCCCAATGCGTTGGTGGCCTTGAATTTATTGCTTAATCCTTGACCTTCAATGGAGACAAGAGCTATGTACTCAGTACCAGTTGCGTTACAGTCAATCTCCCAGAGTGTGACATTTTCAATCGTACACTCATTGGCTTGACATTCGCCTGTAGCAACTTCTGTGACCGCCTGACAGTTTGGATTGTCGATTTCTTCCCTGACTTTAAACCAGAGATTGTCTGGATTGCCTTCAGGAACATATCCCGAAAGGGTTATGGGTAATTGGTCAAAACGGTAAGTGTCAACAAATCCTTCTCGGCTGTGAAGATCAAAAAACTCGTTGCTCATTCCACTTGGTTCAAAGTTGATCTTAACATCATAAGCTATTCCTGCATTGGTCTCATAACACTCCAGTATAATCGCTTCAAAATCGTTGAATTGACATTCATCTGAAGGAACACAAGGGTACTGAATCCAGACACTATAGCAGCAGGAAGGATCATCGTAATCACAAATGGTTACTAAGTCTACGCTGTTCTCTTGTGGGGCAAAGCCAATCTCGATGAGCTGGGTGCTGGGATCCTTAACTACAAGATAACTTAGCCCCTGGCTATTGCTCACTCTTAGGGTGTCGCTCACATTCTGACCCTCTACAGCGACTAGTGCGATATATTCCGTACCCGCATCGTTGCAGCCCACTTCCTCAACACTGGCCTCCAACTGACAGATATCCTCACAAGGGGCCAAAGGAATTTCTATTTCTCGGCAACACCCCTGATTGTCATTTTCACAAATGGTATACACGAAAGCGTCAAGCCCTTGGGAGTTAGGAACATTGGGTAAGGTTAAGGGGAGCTGTGCGTATTCATAGATGCCGATGAATTCTCCATTTTGTGAAAGACCAAAACCCGCTTCTGATGGTCCTCCATGTAAGAAATTCAATTGTATATCATACTCGTAATAAAGATTAGGATGCTGTTGACACCCAGTTATTCCTGCTGTCACATGGTAAATGGGGCAGGAATCCCAACAGATATTATCGAGGCCAAATTCTTGCCCTCCGATTAGTAGTGTTTTGATATCTCCTTCGAGGCATAGCGTTCCAGTGGAAAGGAATTGATTATTGCCAACTGGCGGATCAATTCTTAGGGTAACGCCAGGAGCAATTTCCTGTGGTGCTTCTCCAAAATGATTAAGCACAAAGATGGGAGAACCATTTACTGATATATTTTCTTCGCCACCACCATCAAAGTAAGACATGCATATCTTTCTGATAGGCTTTTCCAAGGCGGTGAAGTCAAGCTTTAGATTGATATTGCTAACGAACAAGTATTTTCCCTCCGCCAGCTCAAAATCAGTGAAGAGCGTCTCATAAACGGTGGCGTTCCAGAAGTCCGTGCTTCCGTCAAAATATTGGAAAGGTTCAAGCGTGACCTTGACGTCCCCTTGGGTGAAAGCCACACTTCCGGGTTCATCGCCACTAGCTCGGCCAAAATTCTGTTCTACCTCAAATTCCTCAAAAGTGATACAATTATTTTCTTGGGCCTGGGTGCTCAAGAGGCCGGCAAAGAAGCAAAGACTAAGTAATATTCTTTTGGGATTGATAATCATTTAATGGTTCTGTTTTCTGTTCTTGAAATCTAGTGCTTGTAAGGACGAACAGCCAGTTTGCAGTGATTCTTGGGTCTTTCGCTGAAATTACGACTAATCCAGCAAGAGTCGAATAAGAGAAATCCGGCATATATGTCCTAGACGCACTACAAATCTGCCTTTTTTCACCTCTTTTTGGAAAAACATTATTGTTGTTTTTTTGGAAAAAATGAACTATTTTTGTGTTCTATAAAGGATATAAACTATTGATTATAAATATTTTTTGAGATAAATATTTTTGGATTTTTTTTATGATAGATAATAAATTAACTAAATTGTTATCTACACTTTCTAGAAAGGAATTCACTCGGTTCAGAGAATTCGCACACTCACCCTATTTTAACAAGCACAAGGAAGTCAAAGCTCTGCTAAACTATTTTGATCGGATCTATCCGAAATTTGACGAGAAAAATTGCCATCGAAAGAAAATTTTCAAAAAAATTTTTCCTGGGGAGAATCATGATCAATCCAAGCTAGCGGTGGTGTTTACTTACACGCAGCGCCTGATGGAAGAATTTCTAGTTTCTGAGCGAGTAAGAGAGGATAAGTATCTGAAAAACAGGTTGTTGTTGAAGGACTTACGTCAGCGAAAGCAATTTAAGTTGTATGAAAGTCGATTAGGGAAAACTCAGAAAGGCCTTGATTATCACGGGATTAGAGATAGCAGTTTTCATCAAAGGGAGTATGAACTGGCGGTCGAGTCGGATTACTTTTACACAACAATTCGTCGTAAGGGTAAAGACTTTAGTTTAGATCAGCAGATGCGCAGTCTCGATCATTACTATCTAGCGGAAAAGCTAAAGAGTGCTGTTGAGATCCAGATCCGTAGAAAAATCCTGAAGCAGGAATATATAAATCCGATGATGAAGCCGGTCTTAGGTGCGGTGCAAGAGTATCATCACTTGTATCGTGAGATTCCGGCCATAGATCTTTACTATCGGATTTTTCTCATGGTCACGCAACAAGACACGCATTACTATTTTGATGCGCTAGAAACTTTGCAGGCTAAAGAGCGTTATTTTCCGAAAGAGGAATTGGCGACCATTTACAATTATTTTCAGAACTACTGCATCGGACAGATTAACAACAATAATCCAGCTTTCCTTAAGGAGATCTTCTTGTTGTATCAGCTGCAATTGCAACAAGAACTAATAATCGATGAAGGATATTTGTCTGATCTGCACTACAAGAACATTGTAACGACAGGTATTCGTTTGCAGGAGCTAGAATGGGTGAAGAACTTTATTGAGCAATATAGGCAGTCTCTGCGTCCGGCAGTTAGAGAAAATGCTTATTCCTTTAATTTGGCCTCTTATTTCCATGCCGTAGGAAAGTATGACGAAGTATTGGCACTATTGCAAGAGGTAGCCTACAGTGACTTTAGATACAATTTAGGAGCAAAGGCGCTCCTTCTCCGAACATTCTATGAACAGCGATCATTTGAAGCTCTGTATTCCTTAGTGGATTCTTCTCTGCAGTTTTTGCACAGGAACGAGCATTTGGCAGATGCCCTGAGGACTGGTTATTCAAACCTATTTCGACTAACTAGGAGAGTGGCTCATCTACAAGGAAACTGGCAGTACTGGTCAGGGGAAAAACGGCGGAGAGAAATGAGTCGATTAGAAGAGGAGATTGAAGAGGCTAAAGCTATATTCAATAAAGCTTGGTTAGTGCAACAGCTGCAAAAGCTTAAAACTGGATTAACTGATTGAAAAAGAGTATCTTTGCATCGAACGTAACCGTTTGAATGTGACAACGTATAATAATTTCGTTAAATTATTGTTATATCTTTGCACGTCGATGTGATTAAAGGAAAAAACGTTCACTATGAAGACATTTCCCATGCGAAAAAAACTAAATACGTTATTAAATAATAGGATCATGAAACAAAGTTTTACTTATCTAGTCCTATTCTCGCTTTTGCTATCTACACCAATATTTTCTCAATCAATTGTTAACAATGTTGAAGCGGGAACAGCGCTGTATTATGCCGACTATTTGGAAGGCAGAAGAACGGCTTCCGGGGAAGTCTTTAAGCAGTCAGAATTGACTTGCGCTCACAAAACTTATCCCTTTGGAACCTGGTTAAGAATTACGCGATTAGACAATCAACAGTCAGTTACAGTTCGAGTAAATGATCGTGGCCCCTTTTGCGAGGGTTGTGTCGTTGATCTTTCTAAAGCTGCCGCAGCAAGAATCAACTTACTTCAGGCCGGTAGAGCGGAAGTGAAGGTGGAAGCCATGGGAGTGACCGAAGCGGCTCCCGCGGAGCAATTGACAGCTCGCGGGGGGAATAACATTCCTCAGAGCTTTAGCAACACCACCAGTAGTAGAATTCCTAATTCCTACAGCAATGTGCCACGGACCTACAGTAACGTCCCACAAAGTTACAGTACTGTACCACAGAATAATACGATAAGAAGAAGAACTACTACCCAAAACAACAATTCAGGTGCAACTACGCTATCTAATTGGGAACAGGATTTGAGAAATCGTACTTCTTCTCAAGTTAGACCTAGGACTTACTCTTACACTTCGCCAACCTTAAGTTCTCGCGCACCTGCCAATACCAATGCAGTTAGCGACAGAGAGTTCACGGCAAAGGGCACGACCACTACTGCTAGACGTAACGTTCCTACCAATTATTCTTGGTCACCGAATACGGCCATCCGAGGAGCGGCCACTAGCAGAACAAATACGGCTCCAAGTTCCGCGGTCCCAGCTGCAGTTCCAGCAAACTACAGCTACGTACCTAGTGCAAATACTGGCTATGGCGTGCAAGTAGCCTCTTATGCCAATTACAATAATGCTGATAAGCGTCAACGCAGTGTGTACGCTAAGGGAATCAACAATGTCTTCATTAAGCAAGGAAAGAGCCGTAAGGGAGATCAAGTCTTTCGAGTGGTAGTAGGACCCTTTAGTGATCAAAACACTGCTGCTCAGAGCCTACAACAACTACGCAGTACCTATGGCTTAAGAGGATTTGTCTTGAACTTGGCCAAATAGATCTGATGCCGTAAAACGACAAGTAGACTTAAGATAAAAGATATTATTGTACATAAAATCAGGGGCACTGACCGTCGGTCAGTGCCCCTGTTGCATCAAACACTAATGTGATTTGTCTGTTTAGGCCTAGACGCCTTCTTCTTCGACTTGATTGCCGACCTCTTGCTCTAGACTTTGCAGGTACTTATTTAATCTTTCCATTGGCTTTACAATAGCAACACGACCTGAACGGACGAACTCGTAGATACCTAGTTCTTTCAGTTCCTCCAGCAAGGCGGTAGTTTCATGCTCATGCCCTGTTTTTTCTATTACGATGTACTCTTGCTCGATTTGTAGAATTCGAGCATTGTATTGTCGAATTAATCGCTCTACACTGCTATCCCCCGAAAAAATCTGAGTAGGTACTTTGTATAAAGCTATTTCCTGGTAAACAATCTCGTCTTCCTCATAATAAAAAGCCTTAATCACATCAATCTGCTTTTCCAATTGTCCCATCAGCTTTTCAATTGCGTTTGCACCTAAACTGACAACAATGGTGAACCGGTGAATTCCAGGTATAGAGGATTCCGAAGTGGTTAGACTTATGATATTGATATGGCGTCGAGTGAAGACAGAAACAACTCTAGCCAACAAACCCGTTTGGTTTTCCGTGAAAACCGTAATGGTATATTTATGTTTTGATTCCATGATCTTTCAATTGATTGCTTTTCAGCTTCTTAAGGTTCCAATACAATTTCATCTACGGCTTTGCCACTCGCTACCATAGGGAAGACGTTTTCTTCCTTCTCTACTTCCACGTGTAGCAGGTAGGGGCCATCGTGTGCGATCATTTCGGCCACGGCATCTTTCAGATCTTCTGGCTTGGAGATCTTTCTACCTGGAACCCCAAATCCTTCCGCAATTTTGATAAAATCCGGATTGACCAATTCAACCGAGGAGTATCGTCGCTCGAAAAAGAGCTGCTGCCATTGGCGCACCATACCCAGGTAATTGTTATCCAGCAGTACGATTTTTACACCTACATTCCATTGCGCGCACATGCCCAACTCTTGGATGGTCATCTGGAATCCACCATCTCCGATAAAGGCTACTACTTCTCGCTCTGGCTGCGCCAATTTGGCACCAAATGCGGCTGGTAACCCAAAGCCCATCGTACCGGCTCCTCCTGAAGAAACCCATTGATTCGTGGATCGATAGGAATAGTAGCGTGCCGCGATCATCTGGTGCTGCCCAACGTCCGTAGCCACAACCGCCAATCCATCGGTTTGGTCAGAAACTTCTTTAACAGCCATACCCATTTTGATGTGGCCATCTTCTGAAGCATTGACCGCTTTACTGATTACCTTTTCTTCTTCAATGCGACGGTATTCTGCTGCCTTTGCCAACCAGGCAGGATAGGATTTCTCCTCTACCATTGGTAGTAAAGATTCTAAGGCAGCCTTGGCATCTGAAATCACGGGTACATGTGCATAGACATTTTTGTTGATTTCAGAATGGTCAATCTCAATGTGTATGACCTTTGCCTGCTTGGCATAGGCATCCAAGCGCCCAGTTACTCGATCATCAAAACGCATACCGATTGCTATCAGGACATCGCATTCGTTTTGCATCATATTTGGACCATAGTTTCCGTGCATGCCCAACATTCCAATATGTAGGGGATGCTCAGAAGAGATGGAAGATAAGCCATGAATAGTGCAGGCTAAGGGTATACCTGTTTTTTCAACAAAAGCTTTGAACACCTCCTGCGCGTGCGCAATCTGGATACCATGCCCGGCTAGAATTAATGGCTTCTCTGCCTTGTTGATCAATTCAGCAGCTTGTCGCAAGGACTCGGGGTCTGCTTTTGGCAGTGGTTGGTAACTACGAATGACAGGTCTTGGTGTATAATGGAACTCAATATCTTCCAACTGTGCATTTTTAGTAACGTCGATCACTACCGGTCCAGGTCTACCTGAATTGGCAATATAGAATGCCTTAGCGAACACTTCTGGGATTTCGCTGGCCTTCGTAATCTGAAAGTTCCACTTAGTGACTGGCATGGTGCAATTGATCACATCCGTTTCCTGGAAGGCATCACTACCCAGTAGGTGGCTGAATACTTGCCCCGTAATACAAATCAGAGGCGTAGAGTCTAGGATCGCATCACCAAGTCCAGTGATTAAGTTGGTGGCTCCAGGGCCTGACGTGGCCATGCAGACTCCGATCCTTCGAGTTACACGGGCGTAGCCTTGAGCGGCGTGAATAGCACCTTGTTCGTGACGTGGTAGAATGTGCCTGAGTCTATCTTGATAGTAATACAAAGAATCATAGACTGGCATGATGGCACCTCCTGGATACCCGAAAATGGTATCTACTTGTTCTTCGATCAAACACCGGAGAATAGCTTCGGCACCTGAAATCACTTCTTTTGTTTGAGGAGCTGCGCTGGTCGCTGTTGCTGTCTGAGTATTGCTTTTCATGGCATTGCAATTTGCGGTTTCTACGTGATATTTGCTGAATTAGAGGGAATTACATGGCATCTGTTACACAACCTTCGCTGGCTGACGAAACGGTAAGCGCATATTTTCTCAAAAGCCCTGTGGTTGCCCGAGGAGCAGGCGTCTGCCACTTTGCTTTTCTGGCTTGGGTCTCTTCTTTCGAAAGATCCACTTCAAGTTTATTGTTAATTGCGTCAATCGTTATCTTATCTCCATTCTCTAGGAGGCCAATTAGGCCACCTTGCTGAGCCTCAGGAGTGATGTGCCCCACAACAAAGCCGTGCGTTCCACCAGAGAATCGCCCGTCTGTAATCAAAGCCACTTGTTTACCCAGGCCTTGACCCATGATGGAAGAAGTAGGCTTGAGCATCTCAGGCATTCCAGGAGCACCTTTAGGACCGCAATATCGGATCACTACCACCTCACCGGCTACAATTTCTCTCCTTTGCAGGGCGGCGTTTAGATCAGCTTCACTATCAAATACATGAGCCGGTCCACTGAATACTTCTCCTTCTTTGCCCGTGATCTTTGCTACTGAGCCTCCCTCTGCCAAGTTTCCATATAGGATCTGTAAGTGACCGGAGTCTTTGATTGGTTCAGAGAAGGAGCGGATGACCTGCTGTCCTTCTTTTAAAGGCTCAACATCCGCCAAGTTTTCAGCAAGGGTTTTACCTGTAACGGTCATGCAGTCGCCATGCAAGTAGCCCTCATCCAATAAGAACTTCATTACTGCCGGCACTCCGCCCACCTGGAAGAGATCTTCCATAACATATTTCCCACTGGGCTTCAAGTCCGCCAAGAAAGGTGTCTTATCGCTAATGCGTTGGAAATCATCAATGGTTAATTCTACCTCCACGGAGCGTGCGATCGCTAAGAGATGCAGTACGGCATTAGTGGAACCCCCCAAGACGGTGATTAGTGTAATCGCGTTTTCAAAGGATTTGCGGGTCATGATATCTCGAGGTTTGAGATCCATTTCCAGCACCTTTCGAATCGCTTTACCAATCCGCTCACAATCCATTTTCTTGTCTTCGTGATTCGCGGGGATGGAAGAATTATAAGGAAGACTCATGCCTAATGCCTCAATAGCGGAAGCCATGGTGTTGGCGGTGTACATACCTCCACATGCACCTGGGCCTGGGCAGGCCTTCTTTACCACTTCTTTGAAATCTTCAGGCGTAATCTGTCCCGTATTTTTTTCACCCAGTGCCTCAAAGGCAGAAACAATATCTAGCTTTTTATCTGCGTGGCAGCCTGGGCTGATGGTGCCACCGTATAGCAGAATCGAGGGCCTGTTGAGTCGACCCAGGGCAATCATGGCTCCTGGCATGTTTTTATCACAACCTACCACCGGAACAACTGCATCGTACCACTGCGCTGAAACGACGGTTTCGATGGAATCAGCAATGATATCTCTAGAAGGCAGGGAAAAACGCATACCTGTGGTGCCCATAGACATCCCATCACTCACGCCGATGGTGTGAAAGATCAAACCTACTAAATCACTTTCCCAAACGCCGCCTTTCACTATTTCGGCTAAACCATTCAGGTGCATGTTACAGGTGTTGCCTTCCCATCCTGTACTGACTATCCCTACCTGCGCTTTTTCCATGTCCGCTTCCGTCAAACCAATGCCATATAGCATGGCCTGAGCGGCCGGTTGTGTCTCGTCTTGCGTTAGCTGTCTGCTGTATTTGTTCAGCTGCTTCATGTTACGTTTTATTTTCGGTAAAATGAGTTGTTCATATAAAGGTAAAAGGGTGCATTTGAGAAATCGAACGAAAAAATGCCAAACTTACGAGCCTAAGTACCAATAAGGCTTTTGTAAGTAATTGAAAAACAGCTAAAAAGGTTTAGTTGTCTTACGAATTAAAGCAGGTTTTTGGACAACTTTCAGCCAATTATCCTGGACCTTTCCCAAACAAAAAAGCCGTTCTCCCTAGGAAGAACGGCTTTTTTGTGAAATCTCTGATCGATTGTATCAATACCATCCTTCCTGGGGCGTCTGTCCAATAATGACGACCACAGTAATGACGATAATAATAATATTGATAACAGAAGATCTCATAAATTACTTCAATTGATGCAACAAATGTGGATCAAAAAAATTGAAAAAACAAATTATTAATTAAAAAGTATATAAAAAACACTTTCAATATCCATAGTCCAATCGGAACCCAATTCGTACGCCAGCATACCATTGGGTAAGGCTAGAACTAGCCTCCTCTACCTCTAGATTGGGAGGCTCATCACCAGTGCTTTCCTCCAAGGAATCCCAGGAAATACTGGGGAAATAGCGGAATCCAGCCATCGGACTTACAGTCACCAGATCAGATACCCCAAGATCAAAGCCTGCCCCTAGGCCGATACTAAAGGCAAGATCGTCCGCTTTAAAAGTATTCCCATTGAAATCAATTTCGCTTTGAGCAAAAGTTAAACCGGGAGACACCTGTAAGAAGAAGCCTTTATCGAGGGTAGGCCCCTGTTTTGAAAAGGTAGGACAGTCACAATCTCCTTTGAAATCGAAGAGATAAATGTTGGTGTTGAAAAAGAAGCTGGAGAAAGTAACTTGATTTGACCAATCCGCATTGTCCGGGGATTGATTTAATTGACTGAAGTTTAACTCGGGCAAAAACTCCATTCTGTAATTCTTAAGGCGGAACCAATAGTCAACGCCTACAGACCAGCCGTTACCGATTAGACTTTCCGGATTACTTCCGTTGTTTGTCGGCACCTGCCAGTCGGCAGCATCGCTAAAGTGATAACTACCTTTTACGCCAAATTGAGCGGAAGCAGAGAAGGCAAAAAATAGACAGATTCCTAGCATGAAAACTTTTCGCATGTTGTGAGGGTTTTGTTTTGAGTTCTCCCAATCCTAGCAGAGGAGAAGCAATTGATAGTTGCAAAGCACCAAGACATTGGCTTTTACATTGCTAATACAACGCAATAATAGCGGAAATTGTGCGTCGCCTACCATTTAAAATTCAAACTCGGGCGAAAATTGGAAAGCAAGGTATATCTTTGCGTCGCCAAAAAAATAGTGGATGAAGACCAAAACACTGAGGAAAGACAAGGTAAATGTGATCACACTGGGTTGTTCGAAAAACCTAGTAGATTCAGAGAACATCATTACTCAATTGAAAGGTAATGATTACGAGGTGGTACACGATAGCAATGATGAGGATGCCAATGTGGTGATCGTCAATACTTGTGGATTTATTGACTTGGCTAAGGAAGAATCAGTCAATACTATCCTGCAATATGCAGAGGTGAAAAAGCAAGGTGGCATTGATAAACTCTATGTGACAGGATGCTTGTCACAGCGGTACAAAGATGATCTAGAGGTGGAAATTCCTGAGGTAGATGCTTACTTTGGGACGCTAGAGTTACCCTCCCTCTTGGCTAAATTGGAAGCAGATTACCAACATGATCTGATTGGGGAAAGGTGGATATCTACTCCCCAGCATTACGCCTATCTGAAAATTTCCGAGGGATGCAATAGGACTTGTTCTTTTTGCGCCATTCCTTTGATGCGCGGCAAGCATGTTTCCAAGCCCATCGAACGTTTGGTTAAAGAGGCAGAGAATTTGGCGCGGCACGGAGTGAAAGAGCTTATGCTTATTGCACAGGAGCTTACCTACTACGGTTTAGATATTTATAAAAAACGAGAACTTCCCAAACTCTTGCATGCCTTGGCTGACGTAGAAGGGATCGATTGGATTCGTCTACACTATGCCTATCCAAGTAAGTTTCCTACCGAAATATTTGAAGTAATGGCTGAACGGCCAGAAATCTGTAACTACTTGGATATGCCACTTCAGCATGCCAATGATGATGTACTGGCCAGGATGAGGCGACAGATTACGAGGAAGGAGACCGTGGAATTGGTAGAGAAGGCGAGAATCATGGTTCCTGATCTGACGCTGAGAACCACGATGCTGGTGGGTTTCCCAGGGGAAACAGAGGCGGAATTCCAAGATCTTTGTCAGTTTGTTGAGGAAATGGAATTCGATCGATTGGGTGTTTTTCAATATTCCCATGAAGAAGATACAATTGCGCATGCGTTGGCAGACGATATTCCTGCTGAAGTCAAGGCGGAAAGAGCCAATGCCTTAATGGAATTGCAGCAGGATATCTCATGGTCCAAAAACCAGGCAAAGGTTGGAAAAACGTTCAAAACCCTATTCGACCGTAAGGAGGGCGAATATTTTATTGGACGCACTGAAGGTGATTCTCCGGAGGTGGACAATGAGGTGTTGGTGAAAGCCGCCGACAATTACGTGCGCATTGGGGATTTTGCTCCAATCAAAATTACAAGGGCAGAGGACTACGATTTGTATGGGGAAGTTGAACCCCGATAGCAATTACTGATGCAGGATGATTTTCTGACTGTATTGCCCTTTCTCATTGGCAATCTGTACAAAATATAGGCCATTAGCAGGTTGCTGCTGCCAATCCATTTGATTCTCACCAACTTGTAGTTCCTGGGTGTGTAGGAGCCGTCCATGGGCATCTATCCAGCTTATCCAAGTTTTTTCGTTAAAGACCCCGTCTACTAGAATGATTTGCTCTGGAGACATAGGGTTTGCAAAGTTGATGTCTATGGAAAGTAATAGATCCTGCTGTGTATTGGTCAATCCACTGTTTTTTGGCCGGAGGTATAACACAAAACCATCGTGATCGGAGCTCCTTTCCAAGATGTTGGCACTATTCGTATAGATCCAAGAATTGTCCGCGTTGCCACGCGCAAATTGGAAATCCTCATAAATGAAGTCTTCTAATTCTGTACTTAGGCAGTGGTCGATCATTTGAGCATTTCCATCAAAAATAAAGGAATAACGCTCGGTTTCGGGCAGGCGATCTACATATTTAATGAGCGGGGGAGAAACGATGTTCAAGTTAGAAAGTAAGGCTCCCTCCGTCGGAGTACCCGCGATCTGATTGACTACATCTACATACCCATCCGAAAACTGATAGGCATTGAAATCCCCGACAATCACTAGGTTGTCATCGCGGTTTTCTTGTACAATCTCAGCGACCGAAATGGCTTGTTCTCTTCTTTTGGTTCGCACGAAAGTAGAGTTGCTGCCTGTGATTCCTATCAAAGATCGAAGATGTAGGTTGAGCACTTTCAATGGGGTAGGGGGAGTAGTTGGAATTTCCCCGGATAAAAGCAGAGGGGGGCGGTCATGCAACGTACCTCCAATGCTTAGAAATTCGTTTTTGCTCAGTTGCTCCAATTCCATGTTTTGGAAAGAAGTAGGTTTAACCAAAAAGGCGACATTAATATTTCCATTCCCGCTGAGGAATTGGGCTTGATAGTTAGCGCTTGGCTCAAGCTGTCGAATATGAAAGGCCAGGTCTTCTAGTTCATTAATACCCCCAATTTCTTGTATAGCCACGATATCTGGCGATCTCAATTGCTCCACGATATAACTGGCCATTTTGCGGCTTCGGATATTATAGGCCGACTCGTCCCGGATCAATCTCAAGGTATTAATACAGCCGATGGTAAATTCCCCGTTTAAAGCAGCTCTGGCAGGCTGTATGAAGTTTTCTCCAGTGATCGTATAAGAACTTGGGAAACCTACATATTCCCCGCTGATTTCCACCATCACGCCTTGCATCTGAATGCGAGTCTGGCCGCCAACAAAAAGGTTGTTGGGCTCCCCAAGGGCGTCAAGGTCAACCCAGAAAAGTTCCGGGTTCATATCCCAAATGGGAAGATTAGGAAGCCCAGGATAAGGAATACCTGCTTCTCTAAATCGGCGGGTATCTTGAGTTGTGACTGGAATCCAATCTCGATCTGCAGGAGGACCACAAATGAGTCCATCGAAAGTCACTCGCATGCTTTCTATCTTTTCCAGGTCGGGTACAAAGGCTCTTTGCGTGCTCGGAAAGTCAACATTAAGGGCCGTTGCTGCAGGAAGCTCCTGGTTTGAGGCAATGACTGTAACCTCCAAATTGACATTGGAAATAGCGGTAGTGTTATCTTCTTCCACGACTGTTCCCTGGATAGTCACTAAATCCCCTACCTTTACGGCTGGGCTACCGGCGCTTAATACCAGCAAACCGTCCGATGTCTCAGCTTTGTTGTCTGATCTTTCGGAGGGAGTCTGTATGAAGAAGAAATTGCTGCCTTTGGCAGTGACAATGTTGTTGGCTGTTGAGATTCGTTGACCCTGATAATTGCTATTGAGCCCGGCCCCTTGAATTTCCCAGATTTCTAAGTTCTGGGAGGATAGGATGGCAAATGGGCAAAAAGCAAGCAGGAATGAGAGTAGAAATTTCGGCATATACTGTATAGATCCTTTTGGTCGATAGCAAATTCAAACTTATTCTGGCCGCAATTTTCAAAAAATCCGAGAACAAAAAGAATTTCTTGGGCCACTAGGGTTGCAGGAATGAAATCATTTGTCGGCTTTAAGCAAAGTATTCAAACGTGCTCCCAGTACGGAAAATTTCTTAGGCTAGACTAAACATTCTTGGCATCAACTTATTTTATTGTCATGAGTACTCAAAATGAATCTTTATTCGAAAAGTCGATAGATCCAGTTCTTCAAGCTGCAGTAGCTCTCGGCGGGGTGTTTGTTTTCATCGTGGTAGCAAAGTTGATACATTTGATCGGAATAATGGAGATCCCGGAGCGCTTTCCATGGATGACAGCGGCCGCCTTCTTATTGCTTTTCGCCCTCTTCAATAGTGTTTTTTCGCTTTCTAGTGAAAACATGTTGAAGTATTGGGGGCGTTCTGTTTACAGTTTCTTAGGCTTGGCAGCAGCGGCAGGAGGCTTAGCTTATTTGTTTTCCTCCTTGTCTATCGGTCAGGCGGGGTCTTACAAATGGATCTACGTGGTAGTGAGTATTGGCTACATGGTGTTTTTGAGTATGATGGCTACCATGAGAAAGGTGGTTGAGTTTGCTCAGAAAGAGGAATGGAACCATCCACGAATAAGAAATAGAAGGAGTAAGAAATAGGGGAACTAGCCTGAATTTTCACTACATTTCAGACACTAGCATTTCAATCAAAAATTTAAGTATGTTAATCAAGCAATTGTTAGTGCTGATTGCGGCCATGTTGGTACTGATCGCCTCTAATCAAGCAAAGCACAGTAAATCTGATCAACCGACTTCGTAGGTAGGTATTGAATTGAAAGCAGTTTTATAGAGGAAGTAGAATGAAATCGGAAGGCCGAATGTGAATCCATTACAAGTGCTGGACTTAGCTTTCTTCAAATGGAATACTTCCGATTATTGGTTCGTGACTACTGTTTATGATTTCGGTGTGGAGGGGATGGAGTGTTTGCCATTTGATTTCTCAGTCCTTTCCTTGAGAATGGCAGCCATGATGTGGCGTTTTTCTTTGGAGAGTTCCTGTTTGCCTTCGAGGTAGGCTTCCAAGCGGGCCTTCTTGGAATTATCCATCCAGAAGATCAGACCCATTAAGTCCTTGTTCCCGCTCATGTTTAGTTTTTTGCTTACTTAAAGTTGCCTTAATTAGTTGGCAGTATCAAATGTGAACTGGCTGAGCGGGTATATATTCTTAAAAACGGACAGATTACAGCCTAAATGCTCTGTTTATCAGAAGAATTGATGTAATCCTTTGGCGTAAAAGAAGTTATTTCTTTAAAAACTTTATAAAAGGTCGATTTATTTTTGAACCCACATTGAAGTGCAATACCATACAAGGTCAAGTTCTGATAATCCTCACTAACTAACTTTAATTTGGCTTCTTCCACTCGGTAAGTATTGACGAAATACTGAAAATTCCGCCCAGATAAATGATTTACAACCTGCGAGAGGTATTTGGTATTGGTATTGAGCATGTCTGCCACCATCTTGAGGTTGAGACTGGCATCCAGGTACAACTTTTCCTTTTCGATCAGATCCTTTAGACGAAAATATAGCTTCACCTCTTCGACCCCTTTCAGACTACTGGACTGATATTTCTGCTCCACTCTCATCAAAGGGATTATATCTAGATCCTTATTCTCCGATCCATCTACTTCAAAGGCGATAAAATTGACTAATTCTCGCTCCTGGTTGTGGATAGGGTGGATGACCAACTTACAAATATAGGATTCCCCATTTTTGCGATAGTTAGTGATCTCTTCTTTGAAGGCAATTTCAGAGGACAATCCCAAACGTATTCGCTCAATGGCCTCCGGTTCCGTATCTGGACCTTGCAAGAGTTGTCCTGGACTTTTGCCTAAAACTTCATCCACATCGTATCCAGTGATCCGAGTGAAATCTTCGTTTACCCATAGGATGCGACGAAGATTATCCGTTAAAATGACGGCGATGCGAGGTACCATAAATATTTCGACTTATTTTTTGTTTAACCATTTTTGTGATTATTGCCCTAAAGGTTAAACAATTCAAGTTACTGATTATCAATTTGTTAAATTAAACTTTTTAAATGAGTGTTCCAAAATATAGGCCTGCTATGTTGTGATTATCTGATTTTAAAAAAAGTTGTTTATGACTCTGTTTAAGGCTAAATCGAGGCTGGTGATAATGCTTTTGTTACTGAACAGCAAGATTTTAGGCGCAAAGCAATGAAATCGTCTAGGGCTTAATTATATTTGGCTCAAATCCCGCCCAGTAATGAGTGAAAAGTTTTTGGAGCCCATGAATACAGCACGGTCAGCTACTGCCTTTAGATCTTTTCCGCCATCTGCCAACCTGTTGGAGCATCTGGACCAGTTCACGGACATGATGCAGCTGAATAGACTTGAGCAGGATTGGACGTACCGCTTTGTTAAGTTTTTACTGAATGAGACGGAAGCAGCGATATCTTTCCGCGCAGATTTCATGTTGGATGAAGCTTTTCAACGATATTTTTTCGAACAACGGGAGACACTGAAGCAGCAAGGCCGAGCCAACTTTGCCTTGGGATTTCCACTCGTAGGTAGAAAAGAAGGTGAAAGAGAAGTGCTGACGCCACTTCTGATTTGGGAACTAGCACTTGAAGCCGACCCTGAACGTGCAC
>CAJXPD010000032.1 GCA_913057785.1 uncultured Lewinella sp.
TTTTTGTTGTCAACCTATATCAGGACGGGACACTGATTTCTAAATTCTGTCTTCTGTCTTCTGTCTTCTTACACCCTAAATCCCATCTAATGCTCCAATTCTCCGGTAATGCCAGCGATTTTCTGAAAATCGGCGTGAAAGCGGCGGAGCGTGGCCAATTGGATTTGATCAAAGAGATTCTGAAGCAGAAGCCTCAGTGGTTGTATAAGGTCGGTTCCCATGGTCGCACCATGCTCTGGGAGGCCTGTCATAAAGGACGCTTAGAGGTGGTGCAATACTTAGTAGAACAAGGAGCCAATATGCATGCCTTTGGCTCGCATTACACCCCGTACTTTGTTGAGGTCAGTTGCTTGGCAATCGCTTTATACAAAAAGCGAACAAACGTTGCCCAGTATCTCGAATCCTCTGGAGTCACGCTGGATATCCATAATGCTGCTTTCCTCGGGAAGCTCGATCGAGTTCGTGAACTATTGAATCAGTCCCCTAGTAGGATAAACCTTGGCCATCCGCAGCACATCATGGCACCCAAGAATGAGGAAGATCTTGATTTTGTCCCTGAAGATACGCCTTGGGCCACACCGCTGTGTTATGCACTTCGAGGAGGAGATGAAGCTACCGTAAGCTACCTAATCGAGGAAGGTGCTACTATTCGTCCTTTTTCCAAACAGCTATTTATCTCTGCGGATGACGAGCCGGCCATGGTTCACGTCTTGCTTGAAAATGGGGCTGATCCCGAATTCGCTCCCAGAGCTTTACCCGACAATGAAGAATTATTCCGGGTAGTTTCGGCTCATGGAGTCCCTTTACCTAGCCAGGAGGAGTTAAGTGCTCATCTAGTCTACTTGTGTCGAGGGGACAATGGAGGAAATGTGGATGAAGTGCTTCGTTTGCTACAACATGGCGCAGACATCAATTATCAGGATAAAAAAGGGAAAACGGCACTACACAGAGCAGCTAAAGCTGGGTTTCTTCCAACCATAGAATTGCTTCTACAGCATAAGGCCAAACTTGAAATACCCGATTTGAAAGGAGAAACGGCCATTTTTGAGCCCATTCGATCTACGATCAAAGATCAGCATAAGCGTAAGCAAGCTTTAGCTTTATTGCTTGGGAGTGGGGCCAATCTCGCTCATTCAAACGATCAAGGTGATACTCCGATGGAAATTCTTAGCCGATCTAGAGGGGAGTTTAAAGGAGCTTTACTAGAGCTGCTGACCACCTATAGGAAATAGATCCTGCGCCGCCTGTTTCTCACAAAACCGCCAATCATAGTCCATTCCTGCCGACAATGTCAGTCCTGTTATATTTCCTATATGAATAAGTGCTTATCTTTGCTGCACCACTTAAGTTTAGTTACTGTCTCCTCACTTTTTTTAATCCTTCATCATTTTCCAAGAAACCAATTACTACTTCAATACGAATATCTATGAAAGTATTACGCTTAATTTATGTATTAGCCTTGCTAATTGCTTTTTCTGCTTGTAAAAAAGATGACGATGAAGGTCCCACTTGTACGCGAGACAACTGGATTGGAACCTATACTGGAACTGCCGATTGTGATGGAAATGCTGATCCGGCTACAGTTACGATCACAGCTAGTGGCGACAATGACATCGTGATCCGCTACGTGACTGGTTCGGTTACGACGACCTTTGACCCGCTTCCAGTGACGAATTGTATGATTGAAAGAACGAATTCTGCTGGAGGAGTAACGGGATCTGTTAGTACTACGCTCGATGGAGATAAATTCTCTCTAACCGAGACCCTGACGGGCGGAGGTTTTAACACAAATTGCCAAGTGGAGGCCACGCGCGACTAGCATTTCTGGTCACTGAAAAACAAAGCTATAAGGCATGGGGAACAAAATATTCCTCATGCCTTTGGTAATTTAGAGGATCTTGATACCTAAAAAGACTTCTGCTTTTATGGAAATACGAAAGGCTAGGAATGAAGATCTCGAGCAGATCATACAGATTTGGACAGATTTTATGCAATACTTACAAGAAGTCAACGCTAACTACTATGCTGCTGAAGTGGACGAAAGGGCTTTTCTTCATTACCTAAACGGAATGCTCGGGCAGGAAACGGCCAATCTGCTAGTAGCAAGTATGGGAGAGGAGGTGCTGGGGTTCATTTTGGCTAGGCAAGAGCTGCTGCCAGCCTGGTTTGGTGAATCAAAGCTAGGGCTAATCAGGTATCTCGCGATCAAGCGGGGCCAGCAAGAAAGGGGAGTAGGGAAAGCTTTGGTTTCTGCCACACTTGCTTGGTTTGTCGAACTAGGTATTGAAAGAATTGAATTGTATGTGCTCGAAGGCCTTCCTACTAGTACCTTTTGGAAGAAGTTGGGTTTCCAACCTTTGATGGAGCGCCGGTTTTTGCAGCTACCCTCATGAGTCGTTGCACCGTTCTAGCAACCAGGTATGAAACATATTCATTTTTTCGATCGTAACTGCCCTATGTTAAGATCTATTCACTAGTTTAACTAATCTAAATTCGAGCTTACAGATAAAAGACCATAAGTATGAGCAGAATAGCAGAAGTAGATACCTACATAGCAGAATCTCCAGATGCACATCAAGATACGCTGAGGGCATTACGGGATTTAATTTTCGCCGCCGTTCCTGAGACCAAGGAGTCCTTCAAATGGAAACAGCCGGTCTACAGTACGGCAAAAGACTACCTCTACTTGAAAGCCAACAAAGCACATGTCAATTTGGGCTTTTTCAATTTTGATAAGATTGAGAACCCTGCCTATCCGCTAGAAGGGACTGGGAAAAGAATGCGGCACATCAAGATCAGTGATATGGCCGATTTTGATGCTGAAAAGTTGAAGGAAATCATTCAACAGGCTGCAAGTTTCTGAGAAATCACTTGGATGTCATCGACCACTCAAACCCTTCTCGCAAGAGCCGATATACCTCATCAGTCAGTTGCTCGGGATTGCTCACCCGAATATGATGCGCATATTTCCCACGATATTCTGTAATGCGTTTTATTCGATCGGATTCGACAGGACTATCGGAATAGAATTTGATGTCTAGTTCCTTTTTCATGGGCTTGAGGATTAGCCAGGCCTTTTTGCTGGTCACTACAATACTGTGCACCGCCACGCCTATATGAAAGGGCTCCCATTGCACTAGCATTTGTACCAGATCGTCGAAGGCAAGTACCATCTCATCCGGTTTGCCTTCAAAGAGTGAGTCTAGATCCACCTCATTGCAGATGTGAGACTGGTTGTCTTTCTGAAAAACGCGCTCACATTTCGGGCAGGTCCACATCGATTATGGTTTGGTAAATGGCTAAGCTTTTTCCAGTTTAGGCAGTTTTGATAAAATAGTGCCAAGTTTCATGGCTTTGGCGGAGTCTCCCTGGATCTTAAGGCGTCCTTGAATAAAGGCAGCCTGCAAATTCATCTTGCCTTGCCCAATTTTTACCAAATGCTGATCGGCAATGGTAAAAGTGCAATCGGGTTCCTTCACTTTGCCTTTGCGTACAACAGGTGGTGATTGATTTAGATCAACCCTCCATTCTCTTGGTACATCGCCTGTCACAATAAACTGGAATAAGCCATTGTTCGGCTTGATGTGTTCGGCGTTGAGCTTGAGGTGCTTTTTGAAGTGTTCGAAAATAGCGTCAGAGGCTGCCACTTTAGGCTTCTTTTTAGCCTTTACCTTCTTATCCTTCATAGCCAGGATCGCGGCCTCAAGTTCATTGGCAGATTCTCGAAGGTAGCGGGTAAAGACGTCGATGTCCGGCATAGTGTCGGCATCACTGGTAGGGCTGAGGGTTATTAAGCCATTGTAACTGAACACCGTGATGATCAAGCCCATGCCATCGATAATGGGGGCCATGCCCATGATGGATAGCAGCTTATGGCCATTGAGGTATAATGGAAACTGTGGGCCAGGAACATTGGTAATGGTCAAATTAAAGACCGGATTGTGCATTTCTGAGATTTGGAAGCGGGTGTACAACCTGGCAGCTTGGTTAGCTACGCCGAAAGGAATGGCTTCCGCCATATTGGCTAAGGTCTTGGCACCCAGCGCTCCTTGATAGGTCTTTCCGCGAATGGTGTTTTCATGGATCGCTTCCAATCGTTCAATCGGATCCTCTATATTGGTGGCTAGCTGAATCAGCATGGAGGAAACTTGATTCCCTGCATCATGATCTTCAGTCTTGGTTCTAGTGGAAATCGGAACCATAGCTACCAAAGGTTTGATTGGTAACTTATCTTTTTCTTTTAGGTATCTTCTTAAAGCCCCTGCACAGATCCCCAACACAACATCATTCAGGGTTACTTCCACAACGCTCTTTAGCGCCTTTACCCGATCTAAGGATAAGATCGCCGAGTTCCATTTCCGCTGGGCAGACCTGAGACCATTCAAAGGCGTTTGGGGAGCGGAAAAAGGGGCAGTAGGTAATTCCAACTTATTGACTCGAGTGAGTACGCCGGTTTTGAAAGAGGCAGTGACAGCTTCCGTTAGCAATTTTGGGAATTTCAAGGGTTTTTCCACAAAACTCATGGAGCTCCGGATGACCATTTCCACCTCGTTGGGTAATGGCTCAGGCTTCCAGGGGCGCGGCTCTGGAATAGGCTTGGCCTCGGGCGTGAAGTCAAAGAGCAAACTCAGTAGGCTAGCCCCGCCAACACCATCTATGGCCACGTGATGGATCTTGGAGATAACAGCTACGGAACCAGCAGGCACTTGTGGAATAGCATCTAGCCCTTCCACGAAAGTAAAGGACCAAAGGGGGCGAGACTGATCCAAGGGATCGCTAAAAATCTGAGAAGCAACTTTGCGCAAAGCTTTCCAATTGCCCGGTTTGGGCAGAGCAATGTGGTGGATATGCATATCGATATCAAAATTGGGATCATCTACCCAATAAGGATAATCAATCTTAAAAGGTACGTACAGCAGACGCTTACGCAACTTAGGGATCATATGAATCCGAGAAAGAATGGTCGAACGAAATTGATCAAAGCCCAATGAGCCTTCAATCACGGCCACACTTCCGATATGCATAGGGCTGGTGGGTGACTCAATGTATAAGAAAGTCGCATCCATGCCCGAAATAGGCTTCACATTGGAATTGGTGAATTGCTTAAGTATCTTGTCTAGCACGCTCTAAGAGTTTTTGAATTTGCCGAAGGATCGCATTGCTGTCAGGTTCTAAGATAGTAAACTTATTGCCTTCTTCGACAAATCCTGTGGACAATCACAAAATGAGCGGCAAAAGCGACATTTATGCTTACTGTTAGGAAGCTTTGCCCTTTATTTTTGGTCATCTCTGAATACAGAATTTACTTAAGCACAACTTATTATCGTTTTGTAACTGCAGTGTAACTGAATTGTAGTAAATTCCAATCTGTCTATTTTAGTGTCATTTCCAGAACCATTGTTGCTAGGAGTGACTTCATAAAATAACCTGCTTAGGCCAACCTGGTGGACAACCATAAAATGAAATGAAAAGCGCACACTGACGCTTTCTGTGCGTGGACGTTTACTGTCAGTAAATTGTTGAATTTCATTTTTTGGTGTTTCAAAACAGGGGCTTTGTCTAAGCAACTAAAATAAAAGACGATATGTCTGTGAAAAAAGATGAAACGGCTTCTTTCATGCTGCGCTTTACGCAGAAGATTTTTAACAATGAATCGGGAGAGCCACAGGTGCAATGGAGAGGTAATATTCGCCATGTACAGGGTGGAGAAGAGCAGCGTTTTTCCAAGTTTGATGATGTAGTCTCGTTCATTCAGAGCAAATTAGCAGACCTCACTATACAGGCTATGGAGGATAAGCCGATCGAGGAGCAGAAAGGGATTCTGTCTAAGAGTTTTGACATGTGGAAGAAAATGGCTGTGGAAGGCCCTAAAATGGTGATGGAAACCATTAAGGATCCTAAGAAAGGAATGGCACAGATTCAGGATCAGATTCAGGATCTTAGTCATCAGGTAAAGGATGAGATCAGCCAAAAGCTCGAAATCGACACCTGGAAAACAGCCTCCAAATCAGATTTCAAGGAGATCATGGAGAAGTTGTCTGATATTTCAGCAGAAGTATCAGCCTTGAATGCCAAAGTTGACCAGCTAGCTCAAAATCAGTAGTAGGTGATAGCTATTGAAGATCAAATAGCAGAACTGCGAACCTGGCGAGATCGAGTCAGTCTCCGTGTACAGACCTTAGGTAATTTCCAGCTATGGAGAGATGACCAGGCCATTGGCTCCAAGGAGTGGGGGAGGGATGTGTCCCAACAGCTCTTTCAGTTCCTGGTGACTAATCGTCATCGTCATGCCCTGCATAAAGAACAGATCATTGACCGAATTTGGGTAGATGGGAAAACTGGTCAGCAAAACTTTAAGGTCGCCCACCATGGAGTGACGAAGGTCCTGGAGCCTGATCGTAAGAGTCGCACAGAGTCTCAGTACATCATACGACAAGGTTTAACCTATCAATTGCGTTTCGATAATATTTGGATTGATGTAGAGGCCCTAGACCAATTCGTTGCCTTAGGTAATCAAGCGCTATTACACGACCCCGGACTCGCCCAGCAGGCCTATCGAGAAGCCATTAACCTATATCAGGGCGTTTATTTACCCAATCGATTATATGAAGATTGGTCCAGTGAAGAAAGAGAACGGATTCAACTCATCGCTTTAGGGGCTATCATTAGTTTAAGCGAGCTATTGGTCAAAGACAACCCGATGGAAAGTATTCGCCTGACCCAGCAGGCCCTGCAAATAGACAGCACCTGGGAAGATGCTTATCGAATCCAAATGGAGGCCTATTTCGCCAAAGGCAATCGGCCGATGGCTATTAAGACTTACCAACAATGTCAAAAGGTTCTGGATCAGGAATTTGGGATTGAGCCCTTACCTGAGACCCAGCAGTTGTATCGGAAGATTCGAGGGGTATAGGAGGGGATAATTAAGAATGTTAAATGTATAACCGCGGTTCATAAGGAGTCACATGATTCATTTTTCATTCTACATTATCTATTATCCATTCCACACTAAACATTTCTTCTCCTCTACCTTGTATCCGTTTTCAAGGAAAGGCTAATCTTCCACCTTTTTCCATTTTTCACGTTTGAGTTCGAACTGAGAACCTGCGAGTCCGTCGTAAGCTTTCCTCAAGGGTTCATACTCTGGATTTACCGCGTGTGCTCCCCAGATACCTAACATTAATTTTAACCCTTCTTGGGATTCAGGGTATTGTCCTTGATCATTAGTTCTAGTGATCCACTCCTCCAGTATTTTGCTATGCTCGTTCACGACTTCTTGGTACGCTGGATCATCAGCTAGATTATTTAATTCAAAGGGGTCATCCTTGAGTGAGTATAATTCTTGTGCAGGTCGAATCTTTGAAAAAAAACGTTCTTGTACACTATCTAACAGTCCTTCACTAGAAAGTTCTTTCATCGTTTTCACAAAAGCAACTTGATCAACATCCATATAGGTGGGTTGGGTGTAAGGTCGGTCGGTCATGAAGTTTCGGATGTATTTAAAATCCTTGGTTCGTACGGAACGAATGCGATCGATAGTGAAGTCACAACGATCTCGAGTAGAGATGACATATTGCCTGGGTTTTATTGCTTCACTAAAGATGTCTTGTCCTTCTATATATGCCGGGATAGGGATGCCAGCCAAAGCCAAAGCGCTGGGCCCTAAATCTAATCCGCTGACTAATGCATGGTTCGTTTCCCCTTTCCCAATCTTTTTCTTTTCGGTGTAATCCGCGATGAGCAAAGGAACTTTAATGCCGCCTTCATATAGAAACTGCTTGTGTCTGGTGAGCCGCATGCCATGATCGGAGAAAAAGAAGACGATGGTGTTCTTCAATAGCCCATGCTCTTCCAACTGCCCAATGATTGCTCCTACTTTCGCATCGGTAATGTGAATAGCATCCAGGTGGTTGGCATATTCCTCAATGATCTCTGGATGTTTAGGTAAAAAGGGCGGAAGGTCAATTTTGGATCTATCTACAGGTTGCCGCACTTTCTCTCGAAAACTGCTTGAGAATATCTCTTTGCCCCCAGATAGCTGGATTTGGCCAAAAAAGGGAGCTTTTGTCTTCAAGTCTGCAAGATCTACTGCTTCTCCCTTTTTTCCATACAGGGGATGTTGCAGATACTCTTGTTGATAAAGTGCTTTTCGATCGTAGGCAAAATTATAATCGTCCTTCCCATTGTTAAAGGTGAAATAGCCCGCTTTTTGAAATAGTTCTGGGATAGTCTGGATGGAATCGGGTAAATGGATAGCTGATGCTAGGGTTCTGGAGCTATGGTGATTATGTGCTCCAAGAGTAGTGGACATCATGCCCGTAATGATGCTAGACCTACTTGGAGAGCAAACAGGAGCAGGCATAATGGCATTGGTGAATAAGACCCCGTTTTGAGCTATTGCATCGATATGAGGGGTTTGGACTAGATCAGAACCATAGCAACCAAGTATAGGTGATGTGTCTTCTAGCACAATCCAAAGAAGGTTAGGAGGTTGATTTATTGTCCCAGTATTCTGTCGGCAAGCACCAAAACTTAAAAGAAGTAGGCTTACAAAAAATAGGTAGGTATCTTTTCCCATCGATATTTGGCTCAGATTTAAAGATGTATCAAGCTTATTCGTAGTCTTCATCGTGCTAGCTTTCTGCTAAATGCTATACAGATTGAACTTTTAATCCTATCCAGTTAAAGATAATAGCTGCGCTTTTCGTTTCTTTCATTTATACAAAGTATAGACCTGATTAAGGCGTAACAGGTCCTTTAGAGTAAAAAAAGTCAGGCTATATAACAATGATAAAGCCTGACGAAATTATGGATAAATGAAACTAAATAATTAGTCAAATGGCTAAGATGACCGGTTTAGCCCAATATTAATCTAAACTCAAACTTGATACGGATTGCAGGCGTTCTGGACACCTGATCATTTGTAATCGATCATTGTTCTTGGCTACCAACAGGTGGCGTTCTCCTTTTTGCTTTAGCAGCGCCATTCCCCGCACATCACCCACAATTTTGAGCCCAGATTCCATCATGCTTTGAGCCTCAAATCCGCCTAGTCCATCCCCTTTTAAGAAGAGACCAAAACTGGCATCGTTGCGAGGTGTTTCTACCTCGGCATTGTATAGATTTCCAGCCAATACCAGGTCTTGAATCCCATCCGAATCGAAGTCCGCTACCACAAATTTATTTATACTAGATATCTGAGCCTGTTGCGGCAAGGCACGTGCCTTGAAGCTACCTCCTTGATTCTCCAGGTAAATGCTGGCAAAAGAAGTGATCTCGTAGCTGAGGGCCTCTTCTAATAGCTTTGTGGTATAAATCTGCTTCAGATTAGCGCTAGCAAAGGAGTTGTAATCTTTGAATTTTGCCTTAATGGCCGGCATTTGTTGGGAGGAGCATTGGCGTCCACGTACTGGAAATTCTATTTCGTCTTTTTCATAACTCAAGACGATGTCGGCGCTACGGTTGGCATCAAAATCATTGAGATAAACCTTGAAAGGTGCCGCTGGACTAGCCTGATATTTGTAGTTCTGACCTAGGTTGCCAACGACCAGGTCCTCGTCGCCATCATTATCAAAATCTCCTTTTTGAATATCAAACCACCAACCCCGATAATCCTCTTCCAGGAATTTCTCCGAAACATCTGCAAAGGTTCCATCCGTATTATTTTGAAAAAACTTTATCGGCATCCACTCTCCAACGACAACCAGATCTTGCCAACCATCTTGGTTGAAGTCTAACCAGGTGGAGGCACTGACCAGACCTAGTTCTTTTAAGTCAGGTAGGGATTTTTGGGTAGCATCAATAAACTTAACCCCTTCAGGGGTACTAACATTTTCCAAAAGATGTGAATCGGCAGGGTACGGATACTGTTTAGGGACGAGGCGTCCGCCAACAAATAGGTCCAAGTCGCCATCCTGATCAAAATCGCAAGTAGAGACATTGAGGTTACTACCTTTTAGAGAAGGAATGGCTTCCTTGTTTCTGCGGAATTGATTGTTTCCGAGGTTTTCATAAAACCGGTCTTCATATCCATCGGAATTAGGCTTGAACTCGTTTCCACCGCTAGCGATGTAGAAATCCTGATCTCCATCTTGGTCAGCATCGAAAATCACGATTCCCAAGTCCTCATAATATTTGTCGTTGAAAAGAGCTGGAACAGATAGAGCTTCAAATTTTCCTTTTTCCGTCTGCAAATAAACGGAAGAAACCTGGCCTATAGCACTGCCAACAATGTAGTCGTCCCTTCCGTCACCATTTAGGTCTCCTACTGCCAATGCTGGCCCTAAGGTGGAGTTCTTATGGGGTAACAGCACCTCTGATTCGAAATCATTGAATGGGTTCTCCTCGTGCTTGAACAGTGTTTCATCCTCGATCGTTTGAAACAATCTTGAGTTCTGACTCTGGGCTATTACTTGTTTTTGTGATTTACCAGCAGCTTCATTATAGGAGATGCTCAGTCTCTGATTTGCGGCTACATCAACCTGTTTTGTGGTTGTACCATCTGGCCATTTTACGATCAAACTATCTATTAACTGATTATCACCTAGTCCGAAGTGAAGTAAGGGGGAAACGGATGATAGATAACCGCGAACCAGATTGTATTCTTGCACTTGTAGTCCTTCCTTCGAATGTAGATAGACTCTGCTGCCTTGGGGCAAAACCTTATCGTCTCCCTTAAGGTCAACGATAAGGTAATTGCGGTTTTTCGTATTGTTTCGGTAAAGACTGGCTTTGTCCTCCAGATTATTGATGACTAAGTCGAGATCGCCATCATTGTCTAAATCTGAGTAGGCAACTCCATTTGAAAAGGTTTTTTCTTCGAAGCCCCAAGATTGTGCCTGATTAGAGAATGTTAGGTCTCCATTGTTTTTAAATAGGTAGTTGCTTAGTTTTTCCGAGGGTATCTTGTCTAGGTAATTCAATAGACCTACCTCTTCTTCCTTGTTCTTGTAGTTGGGGTCATTTTCCATTTTTTCAAAAAACGCTCGATGTTCACCGTAAAAATCCTTGTTGTTGACATCGCGCCGGATTCCGTTGGTAACGAAAAGGTCCTTCCAACCGTCATTGTCGAGGTCGGCGAGCAACCCGCCCCAACTCCAATCAGTCGAGGAGACCCCCGCTAACCTGGCTATATTGCTAAAAAGTGGTAACTCACCTGCCTGGTTCCCGTTATTTAATTGGAGTGAATTCTGCATGTATTGATGATGCAGGCCAAGGTGTACAGATTTGTAAAAAGCATCGGGGTCCATGGAAGACATATTGGCCTTCGACCGGAAGTTGTCTTCAGCTGACATGTCGAGTTGGAAGATGTCGAAATGGCCATCATTGTTGAAATCAGCGATATCTGCGCCCATACCAAAGAAGGAAGTTTGCTGTAGGCAGGCATCGATCTGATTGGTAAAGGTGCCGTCCTGATTATTGATAAATAGAAAATCAGGGGCATTAAAATCGTTCGAAATGAATAGGTCTATGTAGCCATCCTCGTTGATATCTGAGGCAACCACTCCAAGACTTAGGCCAAAGGAGCTTAGGCCGGCCTCTGCAGTGACGTCGGTAAATACTCCACCATCATTTCTATACAGTCTATCTGAATCTGCAGCCGAGTGATTGTCCAACATGTAGTGATAATATTCGACTGGCGCCGTAAAACTGGTAGGTGGGTAGTTGATCACATATAAATCGAGATCTCCATCTTTATCATAGTCAAAAAAGGTTGAGTGCATACTTACCCCATCGCAATCTATTCCATATTCCTTAGCTTTTTCTGTAAAAGTATTGTCCTGATTATTGATGTACAGTACGTTGTTGTGTGGTGGATTTTTACCGCTAACTGAGCAGTAGATATCCAGATATCCATCTTGGTTAATATCGACAAAAGTAGTCCCTGAATACCATCTCTCGTCTCCACTGATACCCGCACTTTGGGAGATGTCTTTAAACTGGAAATTACCTTGATTTAGGTACAACTTGTTGGGAACCATATTTCCCGTAAAAAAAATATCTTCCAGGCCATCATTGTTGATGTCGCCGGTGGATACTCCACCACCTAAATACATATAGGGGTAAGTGAAGTAATTGTACTTATGGGTCTCAGTCAGTTCATTGGCAAAATCAATTCCACTCTGTGCGGGTTCAATTTTAGAGAAGGTAGTGCTTGCCTCTTGCTCACATGAACAAATGAATCCGACCAGAAACGCAAAACATAAATATTTTTTCATTGCAATACGGGATTCAGGCGCCTTCCATCCATGCTGATGACATCGGTATTTTTGGAAAGGCATAGTGTTTAACATTTATCCATTTTGAAAAGAGTAGCCCCAGCCCAGAAGCTGGGGCCACTCAAGAATGCTATTTATGATAAGATTGATGTACGCTTAGTATCCTGGGTTTTGTATCAACGAAGGATCTCTATCGATCTCCGTTTGACTGATCGGCATAAAGTACACATGGTCTTGCCAGATTCTATTCTCGAATACGATGTTGGTAGGTGTATAGGTATAATCGAAAAGTGTTGGATCTTTGCGATAATCTACCACCGTGGTGCCAGGTTTTTGCGTAGCTTGGATCAACACCTGTTGCACTTGTTGATTGAGTGACCGAGGTCCTTCCAGCCAACGTTTCATATCGAATAAGCGAGCGTCCTCATTCACTAGTTCTTTATCGCGTTCTCGCTTATACAGCTCCAGCAGCTCATCTCCCGTTGCAGTGACAGCAGGTAAACCATTTCTAAATCTCAACCTATCCAGCCATGCTTTAGCTTCTGCCTCATCACCAAGATTGATATTCGCTTCAACATAGTTCAATAAGATCTCAGAGTATCTTATATATGGAGCGTCAATCTTCTGTAGGTTATTAGGCCAAGAAGCTGGTAAGGTTGGATCTGAAAATTTCTTGAAATAGTAGCCTGTTCTGGAACCGTTCCAATCTTCGATGGGCCCCTGTCGAGTATCTACACCATTGATGATGGTACCATCCGATAAAGTGTAAAACCCAGTTTGGATTTCATTAAATTTATCAAACTTCACAACATCATCCGTCCTTGGTTTCCAAGGTGCTCCGTCAAATAAGAAGGTAGCGTAAAAACGGGCTTCTCGGTCGTCATAGGGAGCAGCGGCGTGGTCTGGATTGTTCCAGTCAAAATTGGTTCCATCAGCCAAGGTGTACTTGGAAACTAGCGCTTCAGTTGGAGTAGTTCCAGCCCATTCGTGATAGCCATTAGGACCATGATACAGCGCAACCATACCTGGGCCTTGAGACCAACCATCCCCTCCAGGGTAGGTTCTTGAGCCAAAACCAAATTCTTCGATGAGTCGCCCCCAAATGAAATCTTGGTTCAGATCTCCCTCTCTCCATATGGCCTCGTAATTTTGAACGGCTTCATCATGTGGAGCAGGAGCAGCGTAGTCCAGCTTGTATCCACTGGTTGCATCCAATAGTGCTTTGGAGGCAGCCTTAGCCGCTTGCCAACGTTGTTCTTGACTGCCACTGGTGTACCCAATTAGCTCCTTGTTGCTATAAGCGGCAATGGTGGCTACGGAAGAAGCTTTGGAGGGTTCGTATAGATCACTAGCAGCATGAGTCAAAACTCTAGACTTCAACGCTAATGCAGTAATCTTATGTGCACGTGCCTTGCTTGCAGGGGCATCTTCCAATAACTTGATGGCTTGATCAAGGTCAGAGACTATTAGGTTCACTGTTGCCTCAAAAGTGCCACGTGGATTATTAGCTTCACTATCCAAAGTTAGTGGCTCTGTCAAAAGTACAACTCCACCAAATTGTCTCATGAGCTGAGAATAAAAATATCCTCTCATAAAGTAAGCTTCTCCCAATAATTGCTGCGTGAAAGCTTCGGGGAAGCCCGCTTCGTTGAGGGTGAGTCGCTCAATAGCAATATTTGCACCGCGGATAAACGGATATAACCGAGACCAACTGAGCCATTGCATGTCCATATAACTGCCCGCAGGGTTCATTTTACCTTCGGTGTAGCCATCCACACCTCTACCTGGGTGAGTAAATACGGCTTGATCGGTAAAGGCATCTGTGGTCTCCTCTCGGGTTAGGGTACCAGCCCAGGTTCCTTGATACAAATCGAGCACTGCTGCCTCGGCAAGCTTTTGCGATGTCCAGACACTACTTTCCGCCACCTCACTCAGTGGAGTGGTTTCGAGGAAGTCATCATTACAACTAGCCAAAACAAGTCCAATGACGAGTAATGATAGTATTTTATAAATATTTGTCTTCATTATTATTTTGATTTAAAAAGTTATTCGCAATCCTGCAATAAGCGTTTTCAACATTGGATAACCTTCACCATTGTTTAGTGCTGCGCCACTCGCGTTTCTAGTTGACCCCACATTAGTACCCCCTTGCGTGATTTCTGGATCAAATGGGAAATCGGTAATGGTGATCAAGTTGGTTCCAGAAACAGATACTCTTAAATTCTTGGCACCAATACGTTGCAGAATGGTAGGGCTGAAATTGTAACCAATCTCTAAAGTCTTCAAACGGATATAGTCTCTAGTGAGTAGAGCATAGTCCGTCTGACCAGAATACCATTGGTCACCGCGGTCAGCCAAACGTGGGAAAGGAGCATTAGGGTTATCAATAGACCAGGCTCTTTCAGCTACTTCTCGTTGTACATTGGCCAGCGTACCGGACATGAAACTCCACTCATAACGGTTGAAACCACCAGTGGCCCCTGCCCAGTACATGTTGAAGTCAAAGTTTTTGTAGGACAAAGCTGTGTTGAAGCCAAACTGAGTGTCTGCAAAAGCACTTCCACCTGTACGAATCTTGTCTTCAGGTCCAATTTTACCATCACCACTAATATCAGCTACACGGGCATCTCCTGGTCTCAAGACAGGAGTAACACCACTATAATCTAAGGTCTCAGCATCAATTTCTGCCTGACTTCTGAATACTCCCACAAAACGGTATAGTAAAGGACGGCCAATTTCTCCCCCTGTTTCCCGCTGCCAAGGGCGATCTGATAAATCGGGCTCATCAATAAATATGAGCTTATTGTCAGAGTTACTAAAGTTCACCGTAAAGTTGTAAGTCAACCCACCACCATTGGGCTGACCACCACGTAGACCCAAACTTATCTCGAATCCTTGGTTCTCAAACTCCCCTATATTCTGAGCAGGTGGAGTAATACCGGTATATTGTGGTAAGGTCTTATTAGGGAGGGTCAGAATGTCTTCTCGGGTATTCTTGAATACATCAAACCCAAATGTGAGTCGATTACTCAACATTTCTAAGTCAAACCCAAAATTGATCGAGGTGGCAGTTTCCCAAGTAATATTCGGATTGGGTACCTTGGTTTCATAGGCTGTGGTAACCACATTGCCAAGCCCTGTTGCCGATAGCCCATAAGACGCAAGAAACTGGAAAGGCGCTACGTTATCATTACCCAACTGTCCATAAGAACCTCTTAGCTTGAAGTAATCAAAGAAAGGCAATGCTTGCTTGAAGAAAGGTTCTTCGGATGCTACCCATCCTAGAGAAAGTCCAGGGAAGAAACCATAGCGATTATCTTTTGGGAAAAGATAAGAACCGTCATATCTAAATAGTGCTTCAATGAGATACTTAAACTTATAGGCATAGTTCACCCGACCATAATAATTCAAGCGAAACGCTTCACTAGCATTACCAAGACTAAATTGCCCATCATTACCACCAAGAGTAAGCTGGCTCAATTCATTGGATAAGAAAAACCGCTTGAAGGCTCTGGTATAGGTCCTACTGGACTCTTCCCGAGTGATTCCTCCCAATACTTTAAAAGAATGATCCCCAAAATCTTTCTCATAAGAGGCATTGATCGTGGCGGTAAGGTCTGTTCTGGTGGTATGGTCTTGGGTAAGACTAGGATCTCCAGGTCCCCTTTGTGCCGCTGTCAGACCAGATGAATTCCTGTTTACGCCATCCCAAGTGTAGAGTACCCAGGGTCGATTCCACTGCTTGAAATCGTAATTCATTTTGTCGAAGGAAGCATTGGCACGCAACTGAAGCCCTTCGATTCCAGGAATCTTCAAGGTCATACCAAGGTTACTTTGAACAAAATTAGTGCTATGATCATTGAAGCCAGGTAGGTCTGTAACACGGATAGCAGGGTTGTTTCCATTCTCAATATCCGGTCCAAATTCACCTGAAGGCCAATAAGCGGGGAACCAAGGATATTGCCGAATAAGGTCAGCAATTGGGTTGCCACGAGTGTAGGTGTAATTCTCTTCTTGTCGAGAATACAAACCTAAATCAAAGGACAAGTAATTGTTGATTTTCGCGTCCAGGTTCAATCGGAGATCATACTGCGAAAAGCCCTTAGGCGCATTCTTGAAGTTGATCCCTTGTGTAAGGTAGCCCAAAGAGGCGAGATAGTTAATGTGATCCGTCCCACCGGATACCTGGAGGTTCTGGCGTTGGGTGGGCGCGTTATTACGCGATACCTCTCCAAACCAATCGGTATCAGGGAAGGCCCATAGATCATTACCGGCGGCTGTGTTGTTGATCCGTTCCGTTGGATAGGTTGGGTTTAATACTTCCCCATTAGGGCGAGTAAAAGGTTGTCCGCGAACCGCATTGGCCGCTTCCCATTCATTGGTAGGTAGTTTATACACATTGAGCAGGTTAACCAGGTCCATATATTCGGCGCCAGTCAACATTTCTGGTACTTGTGTAAAGTTTTGCCAGCCATAGTTTGACGTAATTTGCACCGTAGGGCGACCGCTTTTACCTCGTTTGGTGGTTACTAGAATAACTCCATTTGCAGCCCGAGCACCATAGATGGCAGCTGAGGCATCCTTCAATACCGAGATACTTTCGATATCAGCAGGATTGATTCTGGAGAGACCCCCAGCACGATTGGGAATTCCATCAATAACAACAAGAGCAGAAGTGTTGTTAAAGGTGTTGGTTCCCCGAACCCTGATAGCCGGATCGTCGGCCCCGGGTACAGCACTTCGAGTATCGATATACAAGCCTGGTACCTTTCCAGCTAACGCAGCTCCCAAGTTTGGAGAAGAGGACTTTTCGAGTTCTTCACCGCCTACTGCAGCCACAGAACCTGTCAAGGTTGCTTTCCTTTGTGTACCGTAGCCTACTACTACCACTTCTTCTAGGACTTCAGTATCAGCCGCTAAGTTTACATCAATTTGAGATCTGTTGTTTACCGCAATTTCTTGTGTACTAAAGCCCGTATACGAAAACACCAAAGTGGCATCTCCTGCGGCACTGATTGAGTAATTGCCATCAATGTCTGTGACGGTACCCGTACTAGTACCTTTGACGGTAATTGTGGCCCCTATCAAGGGCTCATTTTCTGCCAATGACATGACTGTGCCGGAAACAGTCATGTTTTGGGCATAGGAACTGGATAGGAACATGACACTGAATAACAAGAGACTTGTTAGACAGGCATAATGTCTTATCACAATCCTACAACTGGATCTAGATAGGTTTTTCATTTTCATAATAGAATTCGAACGTTAGATTAGGTTAATGAAACAATGGATTGGTGTAAAAGAAATGAGGACTATCCCGCTAGCTGTTCCGATGTGGAAACATTGATCCAGGTCATTTTCCGGCATGATGGAATTTTCCATACATTGACCCGAAATCCATTACACATCATGGAACTAACTATGACAAGATGGTCTACCGCCAGTTTCAAAAGCAGCAACAGTTGAAGCATACCAAAAAAGATCTCTAGTTGGCTGCCCAGGGAAATGAGCTGTCGTTCTTTTAGAAACTGGAATTTCGTTTTGGTCTTCCTAACTGAAGAAGAAGGAAGGTAACACACATCATTTTGATGAATAAAAGGATAGTTGAAGCACCTAGATCCTTTGAACTGAGAGTGGATAGCACCTCTACAGATGTTTGAGTCTGTAGAGATGCTAATCATTTTGAAGTGAAAGCATGCTGAGTTAGCATGGGGTGCATAGTTGCTAACTTTTTGGATGCAATCCAGCATCATGGGAATAAAAGTTCCAGTACTCCCAAGTTGCAACTTGTTGAGTTGGTAGTTTCGTTTTTTATCCATTGACATTACGTACTGTCGAAAAGCACACCTAAAGAGCCGCTGCTGATTGTTGTCCAGTAGCAGCTAAGGCTTTTCGCTAATGTTTTGTAAACCAGACACCATCTATAAGGGCACTGGTAAATCGCTAATATATTGTTGGTTGTATTGAGGTTCAACACAAACATGCTAAAAGGCATTGCGAACCCATTTAGCAATTAATGTGAATGTTATTTTGATGAAATCACCTTAAAACTCACGGTAGTGAGGCACGTTTGTGTAAAAGTAGATGTGTTTAATTTGAGTATATGCTATGCTGTACTATTCTGTGATACAGTATGCTACTATGCAAAGATGGATAAAAATTTTCTAAATGAAAAAACATTCATCGTTTTTATTGTAACTGAGCCATTTAAAATATGCTGGAGCAGCCTTTCTTCCGAATATATTTCCTTAAGGGGTAAATGAGTGGAAACAGGCACTAATCCATTTTCTTATGCTGATAGCCCAATGGAGATCAACAGGGAAGACTTCAGTAACCTTACAGGGGAGAAAAAAAGCTTGGAGTTGTGAGGCACAATTTTAGATAGAATTACGCCGCATGAGGTGTGTAGGTATAGTGTATTGGGTATTTTCTTGTTCGTTAACCCATTTGGCGGAAAGTGCCCCCATTTGACTAAAATCGCTGGAAATGGTTGTAATTCCTCCGTGGATCATCTCTTTGACTAGACTGTCATCATAGGAGATGATCCCAATGTCTTTCCCCAAGACGAGGTTCTTTTCTTGAGCCTCCTTTAGCATTTGCCAGAGGAGTTCATCATTCCTTACGAAATAGACATTCCCTTTTTCAACGCCGGCCTCTGGGTAGGCATTCAATATCGCTCCTTTAATGTCCTTTTGAATGATGAATTCTTGAAAAGCGTCCAAGGCATCTTTAGCCGTTTCTGAATCTTTCATATGCACAAAGAAAAGTCGGTCGAATTTCTTGATGGTGGGGAGTAATTCCGAGAGTTTATCATGTGTGGCTGTCTTGAAATCCTGTGTAATATGCATATGTTGATCACTAAGTTGGACAAAGCGATCGATAAGGAGCAGCTTGCGAATGGGGATTTTGAGCAGCATCTTAATAATGCGCTTGTCATCAATGGGAGCAATGATATAATGCTGGTAGGCGTGTTCAATTCGAAGTAAGATCGTTTCTAACATCTCAACATTGTTGTGATGAAAAAAGACATCCACTTCTACATTAGGCTTGAGGTGTTTTCGAAAAGCATTATAGAGCGTTTCTTGGAAGCTGCGGAATCCATACATGACTAGGGCTACTCTAGTGACCTGCTCAGTTTTTTCACTCACTATGAAATACCCCTTATGGTTCTTGGAGGTAACAATTCCTTTTTCTTTCAACTCTTCGTAAGACTTGACGATTGTTTTTCGAGCATACCCAATGTTTCCAACCATTTCATTGATCGAAGGTAGCTTATCTCCGCGCTTGAGTTTTTTCTCATCAATAGCATTTAGAATTCCCGTTACCAGGTGCTCGTGCTTTGAAAGAGTAGGAATCCTTTGTAGTTCTGTGATCTGTTTGCACAGTATATCTATGATCATGGTGTCGCTTTCTGACTGCAAAATTACAGATTTAAAGGAGTATATCTGTCTCATTATGGCATAAAGCTGGATTTTACTTCAACAGTGATTGCCTTGTTAAAAAGGAGAATATCAGCTCCACTAAAATTACTGGCAGGCTTTTGAGAGAAGACTAAGACGCTGCCTTCCGCTCCTCCAGATGACTCTGCTTTGTTCTTTCCCCTTCCGATTTCCCTTTTCCCTCCCTATATTTGCCGCCAAATCGATTAAACATGAAGATACTGCTATTAGGAAGTGGAGGTAGAGAGCATGCCTTTGCCTGGAAAATGAGCCAAAGCCCAATCTGCGAAGCCTTGTATATCGCTCCTGGTAATGCCGGAACGGCCGCACATGGAACCAATGTGGATTTGTCCCCAAATGATTTTGAGGCAGTGGGTAATTGGGTAGAAGCACAGCAGATCGATATGATCGTTGTGGGCCCTGAGGAGCCTTTGGTGAGAGGTATCTATGATTACTTTCAGCAAGACCGGTTTTCTCATGTAGCCGTTATTGGTCCTTCTCAAGCAGCTGCTCAGCTGGAAGGTAGTAAGGCCTTCGCTAAGGCCTTCATGGGAGAATTCCATATCCCTACAGCAGCTTATCGAGAATTCACCGCCGATCAACTGGAGGATGGGCTGGCTTATTTGGCGACGCAGCCCACCCCTATTGTATTAAAAGCAGATGGATTGGCAGCTGGTAAGGGCGTATTGATTTGCCAGAGCGTAGCGGAAGCGCAAGCTGAATTGAAGGAGATGTTGGGCGGAAAGTTTGGTTCTGCCAGCAGTAGGGTAGTGATTGAGGAATTCCTGGATGGCATTGAGTTCTCAGTATTCGTAGCTACAGACGGTAAAGGCTATGTTACTCTTCCCGTTGCCAAAGACTATAAGCGGATCGGTGAGGGGGATACGGGCTTGAATACTGGAGGGATGGGCTCGATTTCGCCGGTCTCTTTTGTCGATGAGGCTTTAATGCAGAAGGTGGATGAGCGCATTATACAACCGACCATAAAAGGGATACAGGAACGCCAACTTACTTATAAAGGCTTCATATTTATCGGTTTAATTCGAGTCAAGGGAGAACCATACGTCATTGAATACAATTGCCGAATGGGAGATCCGGAAACTGAGGTTGTTTTTCCTCGCCTAGCCAACGATCTTGTTGCATTATTGAACGCAATAGATAAAGACCAAGTCGGAGCATTTGAGGTAAAAGAGGATGAAAGAGCCGCCGCCGCAGTGATTGTCGTGTCTGGAGGATATCCACAAGCATATAAGAAAGGAAAGAAAATCACTGGGGTAGAACAAACTGAGGGGAGTCTCATTTTCCATGCGGGAACACGAATGGATGGAGATGATCTTTTAACGAATGGGGGGCGAGTGATTGCCATCACCTCATACGGAGAGACTTTTCAGGACGCCTTGGCTATTTCTAATCAGAATGCTGAAATCATACAGTTTGAAGGAAAAAACTACAGACGTGATATAGGATTTGATCTATAGAAAACGTCCCTATGCATCCCTACACCACTCACCAAATCGCTGAAGTTGTCGGTGGGGTAATCCAGCCTAATCATGCTACCGACCTAGCAGTAGGTCAAATCACCCATGATAGTCGCAGGATACCAAGAACACCAGATCAGCTCTTTGTTGCACTACATGGCCCTAGACATGATGGGCACGTGTACCTAGCTGCTGCCTACGATTCCGGAATCAGAGCTTTTTTGGTGGATCAGGAGCAGAACTATCAAGCGTTTCCTGAAGCCACCTTTATCTTGGTGGAGCAGACTAATCAAGCCTTACAAAGCTGGGCGACCTTCCACCGCGGACGTTTCAAGCTACCTATCGTTGGAATTACCGGCAGCAATGGAAAAACCACCGTAAAGGAATGGCTCTTTCAATTGCTGGAACAGGACTATCGAATTGTCCGTAGTCCGGCTAGCTATAATTCGCAGGTTGGTGTCCCGTTATCGGTGCTACAAATCACCCCGCAAGATCAATTAGGAATTTTCGAAGCTGGGATTTCAGAAGTGGACGAGATGCAGCAACTAGCTCCCATCATCGATTGTACCATCGGCCTATTTACCAATATAGGGACAGCTCATGCAGCAGGCTTCAGGAATCGGGAGGAGAAAGTAAGAGAGAAGCTCAAGCTATTTGAAGGAGCAGATATACTCATTTATTGCAAAGATCATGATCTGATCTCGGAGGCGGTTCAAGAAGCCAATGTAACCACCTTTAGTTGGTCTAAACAAGGGCTCGCAGACCTTTCTATTCTGCAGATACAAACGGAGCGAGGGCGTACACACATTAAAGCCCAATATCAATCTGAATCTCTAGCCATCGAGATCCCTTTTACTGATCAGGCATCGATCGAAAATGCTATCCATTGTTGGGCCATCTTGCTCTATCTAGAAGTAACTCCAGACTGGATTGGTCAGCGGATGAAACAGCTGAAGCGGCTGGAACTGCGTCTGGCACTGCGGGCTGGCATCAACCATTGTACGCTGATCGATGATACCTATAATGCAGATCTTACTTCGCTAAAAAATGCTTTACGCTTTTTGGATCAACAACCTAAGCATTTGTCGCGGAGTTTAATCTTATCCGATTTGTTGCAAAGTGGCCTGGCACCGGAGCAATTGTATCAGCAAATCGCCAGTTTAATTCATGCAGCGAAGGTGGAAAAACTAATCGGTATCGGCCAGAAGGTTTCTATGCTAGCTGATTTCCTTTCTGCAAACGTGAAGACCTATTTTTTCCAGGGAACAGCAGATTTTCTACGCGAAGATCTTACGCGGTATTTTTCAAACGAAATTATACTTTTGAAAGGCGCTCGTTCCTTTGCTTTTGATCGGATTAGTCAGGTACTAAGTGCCCAGCAACACCGTACTGTACTGGAGGTAAATTTAGAAGCGCTTTCAGCCAACCTCTTAGCCTTCCAACAGGTACTCCGGCCAGATACTAAGGTGATGGTCATGGTCAAGGCTGCGGCTTATGGGATCGGAAGTTTGGAAGTGGCTCGGCGATTGGCGTACCTTGGGGTGGATTACTTGGCCGTAGCTTATGTGGATGAAGGCGTGAAGCTTCGTCAAGGGGGGATTAGTTTGCCCATTTTAGTGTTGAATCCTGAACCTTCGGCTTTTGCCAATCTGTTTCGGTATGATTTGGAAGCTGAGGTTTATACCTTGGATCAGTTGAAAGAACTACAGGAGTATGCCCTTTTAGAAAAGGAAGAATTGAAAATACACCTGAAGCTTGATACCGGGATGAGCCGATTGGGCTTTTCTGAGGAGGATTTGGGCGACTTGATGGAATATTTGCAGGAGCATCCAAAAATTAAGATAAATTCTATCTTTTCACATTTAGCTGCCAGTGAGGACCCTCACGAGGATCAATTCACCGAACGACAGGTCCAAGTTTTTCATAGCGGGTATGACCGGATTGCCTCCACGCTTGGATACCGACCTATACGGCATATCTTAAACAGCGCGGGTATCGCTCGTTTCCCTAAACATCAAATGGAAATGGTGCGCTTGGGAATCGGTTTGTACGGCATATTGACTGATCAGGGCCATCTTCCTCTGCAGGCTGTCTTGACGCTAAAGGCGACTATATCGCAGCTCAAGTGGTTGGAGCCAGGGGAAACCGTAGGATACGGTCGCGTAGGAAAAATCACACGCCGCACTCGCTTAGCTACCATTTCCATTGGATATGCCGATGGTCTTCCTCGGCAAATTGATCCGGACCTTTATCAGGTGCGAATTCATGGACAAGCCGCTCCCATTTTGGGAAACGTTTGTATGGATATGTGTATGGTTGATGTAACGGATATACCTGAAGTACAGTATAAAGATGAAGTGATCCTATTTGGAGAACGACCAAAGGTGGAGGATTTGGCAAGAGCTAGCAATCGAATTGCTTACGAAATACTAACTGCTATCTCCACCCGAGTACAACGATTGTATACCTCTTAGTGGAAATGTAAAATTGGATGCAGTTAGACTTAAAATGAATAGCCAGCTTGTCGAAGTGGCTTTAGGTCGCAGTAGAGATGAATAAGGTTAAATCAGTTCAATAATAAAAAATAGCTGTTTTCGGTTATCATATGGGTGCGCTTATTATTAAGGTTTAGTAAAACGTTAACAGGCTTTTTGCCGGCAGTACACTCGTTTTTAGCTAGCTTCTTAGTAATTTTGCGCAGTTTTTAAGTTCAGAATGGAAATCTCAAAAGCATGAATGAATTAACAATTTGGTGTAGAAGGGCTGCAATGAACTTTGTTTGGATCCTAATCATCAGCATGTCCTTTGTCAACACTGGATTTGGTCAACAAGAAGATCCGGTTTTATTTGAAGTAGATGGTGTTCCGGTATACTTATCTGAATTCACCTATATCTACAACAAAACCAATGGTAAACAGGCCGATTACTCTCGAAAGTCTCTTGATGAGTATCTGGATCTTTACGTTAAGTTCAAGTTGAAAGTGAGAAAGGCCAAGTCGATGCAATTGGATACCATTCCAGCATTGAATCAGGAATTGGCAGGATACCGCAAGCAGTTGGCGGATTCGTACTTATTGGACAAGACGGTAGTGAAGAACTTGGCTAAAGAAGTATATGAGCGAAAAAAGCAGGACGTAGACATTAGCCATATTTTGGTGAGTCTTGGTCCCAATCCTACTCCAAAAGATACCCTTGCAGCCTACCAGCAAGCTTTGGCAATTAAGAAAAGAATTGAGGGAGGGGCTGATTTTGAAGCCGTGGCAAAAGAAGTGTCAGGAGATAAATCTGCACAAAGAAATGGCGGCCGAATTGGTTTCATCACGGCGATGTTACCAGCCGGCATGTACGGTATAGAAACCGTGGCTTACAATGGAGCACTGAAGAAGATTCATGGACCAGTCAAAAGCAATAGCGGTTACCACTTGGTAAGAGTAAACGGGCGAAGACTTGCCTATGGCGAGGTGGAGATTGCCCATCTTCTCATTCGCAGTAATCCAGACAATGAAAGCGCACCGAAGGCAAAGATCGATAGCCTTTATAAGGCCTTACAAGGAGGAACTTCCTTCGAAGATTTAGTTCAGACGTATTCTGAAGACAGTAAAACCAAGGGCAAGAATGGATACATTGGCTTTGTAGGAATCAAGCGCTTAGCGACGGTGTTTGAAGATGCCATGTTTGCGCTGAAAAAGGATGGCGATTGTTCTAAGCCTTTCCAAAGTAATCTAGGCTGGCACATAATTAAGAGAATTAGCAGACCTGGCATACAACCCTTTGAGCAAGAGAAGAGTCGTTTAGAACAGGCGGTAAGTAAAGATAGCCGTCTAGCGGTTGCTAAAGCTAAAAGGTTAGCTGAGATCAAAAAAGAAGGAAACTATCGGGAGAATAAAGAAGTGTATGACGGTTTTGTAAGTGGCTTAGATAAAAACTTCTTGACTTTCCGTTGGAGACCCAATGTTGCTGACAAGGACAAAACGTTATTTACCCTAGGGAAGGATTTTCAGCCAACGCTAGGAGAATTCGCTGATTTCCTTGGCAGGTCGTCCAGAGATCGAATGCGCTTGGCTCGTTCCGGGGATGTGCAAGGCGTAGCCAGAACTTTGTACAATAATTTTGTGGATGATCAACTGATGAAATTCCAAGAGACGCAATTGGAAATCACCAATCCAGACTTCAAGGCCTTAATGCGTGAATACGAGGAAGGTATTCTCTTGTTCGAGGCGACCAAGATGCTAGTCTGGGATAAAGCTTCTCAGGATACAGTCGGATTGGAAAAATTCTACAAAGGTATTGAAGGTAAGTATAAGTGGAGAGAGCGAGCTAAAGTAGAAATCTTCCGGATCAGTAAGCAACATCAATCTCAGGCAAAGGCCATTCGTGACTATGCGGTCGCCCATACCAGCGAAGAGGTGAAAGCCAAGTTCAATACTGCCGAGCAGATCATTGTGAATGTGGAGGAAAAGTTACTGGAAAAGGGTAGACACCCTCAAGTGAATAAGATGGGATGGAAAGTCGGTACAGTTACGGACTTGGATATAAATGACAAAACCAACACTATAAGCTTTAATAAAGTATTGAGTCTCCTACCCCCTTCAAATAAATCTTTAAAAGAGGCTCGTGGATATATCGTTGCGGATTATCAGGATCATTTAGAGCGCGAATGGATCAAAGAATTGCGAAAGGAGTACAAAGTGAAGATCCGGGATAAAGTATACGAAAGCCTAATTAAAGACAAGCAATAGATCGGATGGGGGATAAAATGCTAATTTGGAGGGCCGCCAAAAGCCGGTGGCCAATGTACGGTTTACTGTTTTTGGCAGTAAGCTTTGTCGGATGTCAATCCACAGCAACGGATGAAAAAGGGTTGCTCTTGGCCAAGGTGTACAACAAAAGTTTGTACAGCCAAGAGTTGGATGGTCTATTTCCTAAGGAGGCAACGGCAGATGACAGCCTGAAGTTCTTGAATACTTATGTCGATAAGTGGGTAAAAGAGGCACTCGTTTTGCATGAAGCAGAACTGTACATTCCAAATGATCTAAATATTGATAAACTAGTGCGTGATTACCGAGCATCCCTAATCCGCAATAGTTACGAGGAGCTCTTGGTAGAAGAATTGCTAGATTCTACTATCTCACAGGCAGAACTGACCGAGTTCTACGAGAAAAATAAGGAACAGTATCAACTGGAGACCCCGATCATACGTTGTCATTTCTTGAAGGTCCCATTACCGATACCTGAAGGAGATCAGGTCCGTCGATGGTGGAACAGTGATGACCCGGCAGATCTGCAAGCATTGATCGAATACTCCAACAACTACGCCGTTGCGCATATCCTGGAGGATAGTAGTTGGTACAATGTGAATGATATCGCGGTGGAGCTACCTGAAGGTACGCTGACGGCGAATAACATAGGGACCAAAAGAGAGTTCACACAACGAGATGGCGAATTCCAGTACTTTTTTCGCATGTTTGAACTGAAGAACCGAAGAGAGATTGCTCCTTTGGGCTATATTGAGGGACAGGCTAGGAAAGTTATTCTGCACAAACGTAAGTTGAAGTTGCTGGAGGACACGAAGTCAGACCTTTATGACGACGGAATGCGCAGTAATAATATTCAAGTAATTACCCAGTGAATCTGCATGTTCGTTTGGCGCTCTTTGGCCAAAAGGACATAACAATCAACATCATTTATGATCATGAGAAGTCTTAGTGTATTACTATTGTTTTTGGTTGCCGTGATGGGAACCTTGAGTGCTCAGAAGCAAGTGATTGATAAGGTAACTGCTACAGTGGGAGGAGAATTAGTGTTGCTTTCAGAAGTGGAAGAACAGATTTCCTTGATGCAGGCTCAAAACGGACAATTACCGGATGATGCCAGATGCAATATCATGGATCAGGTTTTGATCACCAAACTTCTGCTGAATCAGGCTAAGCTGGATAGTATTGAAGTATCAGATATCGAAGTGGAAGAACAACTCAATGCCCGTATTGATCGGATCTTGAGCTATATGAATGGGGATATCGGCCAGTTCGAAGCCTACTACGGGCAAACGATCTCTGCAGTGAAAGATCAATTTAGAGAGGACCTCAAAAGTCAATTGCTGGTAGAGCGAATGCGTGGTCAAATTATGTCCAATGTGACGGTAACTCCATCGGAGGTGAAAGCCTTTTTTGCAGAGATTCCAAGGGATAGTTTACCCTATTTCAATTCAGAGGTGGAGATCGGGGAGATCGTATATAAGCCAAAGGTCAATAGCGTAGAGCGTAAGCGTTCCATCAGTTTGCTGGATTCCTTGCGTACGCTGATCATGGAAGAGCAGCAGACTTTTGAGGAAATGGCTAAGAAATTCTCTGATGATGGTTCCGCAAGAATTGGAGGAGATCTGGGATGGGCGAAGCGAGGAAAGTACGTTCCTGATTTCGAAGCAGCAGCCTATAAATTGGAGAAGAATGAGATTTCTCCCGTTATCGAGTCGCAGTTTGGATTTCACATTATCCAAATGCTAGATCGAAGGGGTAACTCGATCCACGTACGACATATCTTGGTAAAGCCTGAGATCACCGACGCTGACTTGGAGAAGGCCACTGTGCATTTGGACTCTATTCGCAATTTGATCGCAGTAGATTCCATGTCTTTCTCACTAGCCGTGAAGCTATTCTCGGATGAAGAAGAGCAGAGTTATAACAATGATGGTCGTATGGTCAATCCAGCCACGGGGAACACTTTCTTCGAAATTGGAGATCTAGATCCAGATGTATACTTTGCCATTGATACGCTGAAACTAAAGCAGGTTTCTCAACCTGTAGCTTTCAGGGATCCGATTGGCGAACCATTCTTTCGACTCGTACAGGTTCAATCTCGAACCACGCCTCACAAGGCGAACCTACAGCAGGATTATTCAAAGATTCGACAGGCAGCGATTCAGTCGAAGCAAAATGATTACATCACTAAATGGGTAGCGGAGACCGTAGGGGCTACCTTCATTCAGATCGATGCCATGTATAACGGATGTCCGATACTGGCAAAGTGGGACAAAGATGGACGAAGGGCCAGACCCTAAGCTTTTACTCCATCTTCCTATTATGGATCGCCTGTACATTGTACTTCCAAGTCTCTAATTTCAGAAGATAATGTACGAAAGCGGTAGCGATTTGGTGCCCTTCCGGGCAATCGCTACCGCTTTTTCTTTGTCTCCACTAGCCCTCAGAGAACAATTGATTTTCCTCTTGCAAATTCAGCTCGTAGGCTTCAGCAAAGGCTGTAACAGAAGGTTTTAGAGAAAAGAAGACGACTAAACCCGCAGCAAAAACCAGTAGCAAGGATTTATCCTCTTGCAAGAAGGCCATGATCAGTATGAAGAGGTTAAATCCTTCTACTAAGGCCCACCGCATGATTAAACTACTGCGATAAGTAGTCACTTTTTGTTCGAGCGCTTGTTTTTCTTTGACTGCTTTGTTGCGAAAAAAATTACCAAGGCCCCTTGCTGCATAAGCAACTCCTAGAAAACCAACAGCGCATGCAATCAAGAGCGTTTGCTGGTCTATCTGCAATGGACTCCCGAGTTCCATTTCTCCGACAACTACATACAGGACAATAACTAAAAAGAGCAATTGTCCAATAGACAAGGCCGTAAACATCAGATTCAGGTTACGAAAATGGTCTTTCATGTTTTGGTTAAAATTTGAATGTGGTAGCAATAAATAGGCTTTTAAGGAAAAGAAGGCAAAGTAATTTCAGTAGGAATGTCTGTGTTGTCAAACACCCTTTACCGATTAAGGATAGTATACCAAGCGAGTAGTGTGTTCTAGTAAATGTGCTGAAGCAGTAAATTAAGACAAGCCGTACCCTTGTAGAGGCGCAACTTGTCTTAACTTAAAGTATTGGGAAGTGTTTTCTTGTTATTGTTAGCCCTTTGGTTTGGCTGCTATGTTCTGCTAGTTTTTGTCCCTATTCTAAACCAGGTCTTCCGTCATAGCAAGCCTAGTTAAGAGGGGCACTAGCATTAAAGATGCTAAGTTATGTAGATAGAAAAAATGATTTTTGTCACTATTCTACGCCGTGCATCATCCGCTTTAACGGCTTATTGAGTAAGACTAATGCCAAACCGGCGCCAAATGCAAGGACGACGAATATAGTAAAGAAATTGGACATCGAAGTAGCTGCCGAAATATCATCAATATAACTACCGATCATACCTCCCGTGAAGTTGGCTACAAAGTTGGCGATGTACCAAATACCAAACATCAAAGCCATCAAGCGAAGTGGGGATAGCTTATTAACTAATGATAAGCCAACCGGTGATAAACAGAGTTCTCCAACGGTATGGAAGAAGTAAGCCAGGATCAACCAGATCATGCTTACACTAGCCGTTTGCGCGCCCTGTGGAATAGAGGATGCCCCAACTACTAGCGCCAAAAAGCCAATACCCAGCAGGAAGAGCCCTACCGCTAGCTTAATGGGACCAGATGGATTCAATTTGGTTCCGGCCAACCTAACCCACATCACTGAAAAGGCAGGTGCCAAGGAAATGATAAAGAAACTATTCAATGTTCCAAACCAGGAAGCAGGAACTTCTAAGGTCTCGTTGTTAAAGTTGTTGTAATTGATCCAAATGATGATTCCCCAGATAATTAGGAAGCTAATCCCGGTAAAGACAATCGTCAATGGAAAATCTTTGAATATTTTTCCAGCCAAGCGGGCTAGTACCCAGGTTAGTAGAACCATTGGGATGAGCGTCAACAATAGACTGATCATTCTAAACCAGGTAACAGCAGAAGGAGTGAGTAAATCTCTCTGCGTATAGTCATTCGCAAATATGGTCATCGTACCTCCAGCCTGCTCAAACGCCAACCAGAAAAAGACAACGAAGAAGGCAAACACACTGATGACTGTGATCCGATCCCGTTCCACCCTAGGGTATTTGCGCAATCGCAATACGACGTAGGTGATAAAAACGCCCAATAATGGAATTAGGTATGGGAATTTCTGTAGGGGACCGGCATCGCTCATATTCCAGAAAACGATGGTGCCGATAAATACGACGATACTTGCAATAGCCCAGGTCCAGTCTTGTCTGGTAAAAGGAACTTCTTGCTCACCGTGGCTGCTCTCAGCTTCTCCTTTTTTCTCTGGAGCTTCTCCTAAGGAGCCGAAGATTTTTTGCCCAAAGTGAAATTGCAGGGCACCAAAGAACATGAAGATCCCCGCGGCACCAAAACCATAGTTCCAACCTACACTCTCGCCCAAATAGCCGCAGATCAAAATACCTAAAAAGGCCCCGGCATTAACCCCCATATAGAAGATGGTATAAGCGCCATCTTTCAAAGGGCTACCGTCAGGATACATCTGCCCTACGATAGGAGTCATATTGGGTTTAAATAAACCATTACCAGCGACTAGGAGTATTAGCCCCATGACAAAGGCGGGTAGGGTTTCAAAGGCCAATACGGCGTGACCGAGCGTCATGATCAGCGCTCCCCAGACCACTGCTTTTCGATAGCCGATATAGCGGTCCGCAATCATCCCCCCAATGATAGGGGTGCCGTACGCCATACTAGTGTAGAGTGCGTACCAGGTTAAGGCCTCTGATCTTTCCCAGCCGAAGCCACCGTCAGCGATGGTACTGGTGAGGAAAAGTACGAAGATGGCCCGCATCCCGTAATAACTGAAGCGTTCCCACATCTCCGTAAAGAATAGTACAAATAGGCCAACAGGATGGCTTAGAATGGTCTGTTGATTGGTCGCTGAACCACTGAAAGTCTGACTCATATGCTATGGTTTCTTACTTATACCAAAAGCAGTAGACCATCTCCATCGGAAGATCTACTGCTTTCTTTAAAGATTTTACTTATCGTACTGAGAATTATTGGACATCTCCCATCCACTTTTTAAGTAGTGGACTAGTAATGATGAAGATGATACCGGCACCCACACCAAACATTACTACAGACATAAAGATGTTAGGAATCTCTGCCACATTATCGGGATCAAATTCGCCAGCTACTAAACCAGCAATCAAATTACCCAACGCAGCCCCTACAAACCAGATACCCATCATTTGTCCAAGGTATTGTCTAGGTGCCAATTTCGTCGTTGCACTTAAGCCTACAGGACTCAGTGTAAGTTCACCAATAGAGTGAAGGAAGTACGTCATTACCAACCACATCATTCCTGCTTTCTCCCCTGCTACTACGATTTGCGCCGCATAGTACATCACTAGGAATCCTAAGCCCATCATGACCAAACCCAAACCGAACTTCAAGGGCGTATTCGGGTTCATTTGGCGGGCCGATAGACGGATCCACAGGGCACCCATTACGGGTGCGAATATGATAATGAAGAGCGGATTTACATTCTGTAACCATCCGGTGGGTAGTTCCCAACCGAATAGCATTCGATCAGTATAATCGCGAGCAAATAGATTTAGTGAAGAACCTGCCTGTTCGAAGCCCGCCCAGAACAAGGCCGCTCCCACAAACAAGAAGAAAATAACCACTACTTTCTTTTTCTCTTCGGTGTTTAGTCCCCCTGCGATCAAAATATAAGCAAAGTACACCAGCGTAACTGCTACGATGATGATACCTACTGCTTCTGCTAAGCCTCTGGCGGTCATCAAATCGATCACCCCAGCGAATTGCAAGGCGAGAATCAAACCTATCAGTAGCACTGCAAAGATTACAGCAAGCATGGAATTACCCTCACCATCCGTACCTTCTTCTTCCCGCTTTAGTTTGGCCTTGGGTTGTACTCCGATGTCGCCAAGCGTCTTATCTGCGGTTAAGCGATATTGAATCAAACCAGCTAACATCCCTACCGCTGCTAAACCAAAACCCAGGTGCCAATTTACTTTTTCACCTAGTAGGGCAACAAAGGTTTGTCCAAGTAAGGAACCCAAGTTGATACCCATATAGAAAATGGAAAAACCAGCATCACGACGTGCTCCTTTATCGGGATATAGATCACCAACAATGGTACTGATGTTAGGCTTCAAAAGACCGGTACCCATCGCCACAAAAGCTAAGCCTGCGAAGAAAATGGGAGGAGATCCGGGAATAGCCAAGATCAAGTGCCCGATCATAATGAGCACCCCACCATAGTAGATAGCTTTACGTTGTCCAAATACATTATCAGCCAGCCAGCCCCCGGGGAGGGTAAGCAAATAAACACCAGCTGTATATAAGCCGTATACTGCTGCTGCAGTTTCTGTGGTTAATCCAAGTCCTTCCTGAGCTGTTTCGGTAGTCATGAACAGCACTAGGATGGCTCGCATTCCATAGTAACTGAAGCGTTCCCACATTTCGGTAAAGAAAAGCGTAGACAAGCCTTTAGGATGGCCAAAGAAGCCTGTCTGATTCGTCGAAGATTCTGCCATTTTTTCGATTTGAGTGATTAATCCAAAGCATAACAGCAAAATCTAGCGATTGTAGTTAGGGCTTGGTTTTGCTATCCTGCATATACTATTCAAGTTTTGCTGAAACTAAGAATGGAGAGACAGCTGCTGTTGAACAAAACTTGAACAGCGAAGTCCCAAATCACCGCAGGCATTTTAGCCCTATGAAGTATGGAACTTCGGGCTAAAAATAGATGTTTTTTGCATATAGCTGTAAAAATGCCGCTTATAATTTTGTCGGGTGCTGTGGGCCGGGAGGTAAAGCGATGGCCTATTGAAAGGCAATTGGGCAAGCTTAGTGGGAATATGTGCCGGCTCTGCTGATTTCTACTACCCTTTAAAGGCTAGCATTATCATTTAACCGCAACACATTGTTGCAAAATTGTAAATTGGTTAGCTATGCGGGAAAGCTTTACAGGAGGGCTATTGATCTAAAGCAGGAGCCTCATTGATGAGATCTACATCCAATTTGACTGTCCATCCGAGCGACTCGCCCATAAAGCGAATTACATCCAACATTTGATTGCCCTGAGACCGCGCCTTATCCATTAAATCACTCTCTTCTACCTTCTGTCGGAGCATCTCTTTGGCATTGTGGTTTAGAACGGTGTAATCCTCAGCCTTGAAGCTATTGAAAAAACTCTCTTCCAGGTTTCGGTATTGGACCTGATGGTCGATGGATAAAATCTGAGGTTCGGGTAAATTGCTTAGGGTAAGTACCCGATTAGTGCTATCGGCGGTAATCTTGACTTTTTCAAGGTCATAACCCACCAAGACCTTACCTTGCACTTCCAGGATGGCTTTCTTGGAAAAAGAAAAGGTGCTGGGGAGCGGTAGGTAAAGGGTTACTGGACGTGTCTGTGTTTCATTATACAGCTCATTGAAATTGGCCTCTACGGTTACCAACTTCAAGACGTCCTTTACCTTATCCAAAAGAATGGTACTCTGAGATTCAGTAATCTCCTTCTGCTTGGACTGGTAAAAGAATTGTGTCAGCCAGATGCCTAGCCCGAAGGCGGCGAGGAATCCAAATAGCGTTAGTGCTCGTTTTGTCAAGGGGCTTATTTTATTAGAGAATTGAAAAGATTTACAGCTACTTGTAGACCTTGGTCTAGCACTCTAATTCTGATCAGTTCTTTGCGGTAAAATCATATTTCAGGCCTTTGTAGGACTTCAAAACTACTTTGACAGAGCCTACAGATACTGGAGATTCGATCAGCAAGGGGATCTTATTCTCATCATCCGTTACCCACACCGACATTTGACTATCTTCCTTGAAAACATTACCTACAATTACTTCAGGATTGAATTTGTGGGTGCGGAATTTACCCTGCCCTTTGATCTTCTTGTTTGCTTCTTTACCCTTGTAACGGACCTTCAACGGCCAAGTCTCTTTATCCATAAAGATCTTGATCGGGAAAGCATCACCGCTGTTAAGGCTATTGAAATCAATATTCCGGGTATAGTAGATGATGGATAGAATATCGTGCATGCACTTGTCTACGGGGTATTCGGTTGGCTTGGCAACTTCACGCGTCTTTCCTCGATTCGATACAGCCACTCCTCGCTTTGGTTCGAAAGTAACAGCATCATAGAGGCGATACCCCCCTTCGCGTACATTCCTAATGGAAATATAGGGCAGGAGTGTTTCCTTATCTACGTAAGTATCATAGTAATCCCGAACGGTGAAAAACCATTCGTACGATTTATAGGTGCGACCATGAGCTGAAATGTGGTATTTGTTACCCAGGTCTTCCACCTTAAAGGTAACTTCACCTGCTGCTAGCCAGACAAAATTCCAGTTGTAATAGATCTTATAAACGATCTCTTCCCCACCTTTGAAGGTGTTGTTTTCCATCTTGCAGGGACTATAGGTAACATTCGCCGCAGCCTGATCACTGCTATCAACTGGCATGGGGTCGATAGGGCGATGTCCCGAAAGGCATACCATAAGTATTCCTAACAAGAGCCCTTTTTTAATCAGCGCGTTCCTCATACTGTAAGGATTTAGTGACATTAGTTTTGACGATGACCATCAACCCAAGTAACGCGGGGATGGCGAGGTTTATTATAAAAAGTGCTATGGAGGCAGCCAGGATTGCCAGCGGATTTACCTCGTAATTTTGCCAGATTAAAACCCCAAGCTCTCCACGGGTGAGCAGCCCCAAAGCAGGAGGCAACGGTAACCCTGATTGCAACAAATAGATAACAAATACGCCATTCAATAAGATGTGCCAAGGGACGTCTAAACCGAAAAAAACCAGTAAGCACACGAATTGCATACTGTAGATCAAAAATCGTGTCGCAGCCATTGCTGCAGACTGTACTAATAAAGTTTTGTTAAACTGCCGGGCGTGTTCCAAGGTCTTGGGTATCCAGCGCAACCAAGTAGGCCAAGATATCCTTTGTATCCAAGGGAGGAAACGACGAATCGAAAAGAATCCCCACCATAAGAGCACAAGAATCGGGCCACCTACATAAAGACCCACATCATAGACAATCCCGAATTCTTGGAAAAAGCTGCGTCCCCAGAAAATAATTCCGATAAAGCCTGCCGTGATCAGACAAAGGAGCTGGCCGAAATTAGCGACCAGGCTAGCCATGATCACCTTAGCGTGACCTTCAGCAGGATAGTTCAGGATGCGCCCGCCGTATTCACCTATCCGATGTGGGGTGAACAGCGAAAGACTTATGCCATTGAGTACAGCTACAAAGGCTTTTCCGAAAGGGCTAGGATAAAGAGGACGTAACAGCACCCACCATTTCGCCGTTTCTACGGACCAATTCACGGGCATTAACAACAAGGTCAATAGTAGGTACATCCTATTCTCCTGCCAACGCTCTGCCGTCCAAAAGGATAAAAAGGTATCCCAATGCGCTCCACCCCACAATTGTCGATAGAGTATGTAGGCCAGCAGGAGTACCAGTCCGATCTTTGCCACCGTGATCCAAGCTCTTCGATTAAGCCAACGCATAAGATGGAGATTTAGATAGCTTCTATTTGGGTTTGGCTATCAATAAGCCTAACTTGCTCTTTCGTCAGCAAGTATTGTTAGCCTAGCTTAACCTGATTACTTTGAGTGATAAAAAGAAAGATGTCCAGCGAATTCTAGGGATAGATCCAGGTACGAATATACTCGGATTTGCGATAATTGAGATTGAAAAGAAACAACTTAAATTGTTGGAGCTGGGCGTAGTACATTTAAGCAAACTCGGAGATCATGCCCAGAAGTTGAAGCGCATATTTGAACGTATTCAGACCATAATCGATATCTATCATCCTGATCATATGGCGATTGAAGCCCCCTTCTTCGGTAAAAACCCGCAATCCATGCTCAAGTTGGGGCGGGCCCAGGGGGTGGCCATGGCTAGTGCGATTACCAAGGGCGTCGAACTCACCGAATATTCTCCAAAAAAGATAAAACAATCTATCACGGGCAGTGGTAATGCCTCAAAAGAGCAAGTGGCCGCCATGCTTTGTCAAATTCTGAAATTTAAGCTTGGCGACCACTACTTGGATGCAACAGATGCTTTAGCTGCTGCCGTGTGTCATCATTATCAGTCGGGGTCAATATTCGGGAGTAGTAAGAAGTATAGCGGATGGGATAGCTTCATCAAAGACAATCCCGATCGTATAAAGTGACGCAAGTGGCGATGAATGCATCGCAACTGGCATTCAGTGATTAATCCGCCTTTCTCAATTTAGAATCACCGGTCAAGCTTTGAGCATTAATAGACGGGTTTCCTTTATAGTTCATGACGCTGTCGCCGGATGCTTTAACACTCATTTCTTCCGTCACCGTTAAATAAGCTTCACTATCTGAACTCAGACTGATGTCTAGGGTTTTAATGGCAAAGTTGTAGCTGCGAATTTGGCTATCCCCTTTTACCTCGACTCTTGCTGTCCCGGCTTCTCCGATAAGGTCCACTTTGGAGTCTCCTCTGATGTCAGTCCAAAACTCATTCACGTCTATACTACCATCAAATTTACTATCACCTCTGATGTCAAGCATAAATCTTTCTCCCTGCATCATATTGTCCATGGTCATTTTGGAATCCCCTCTAATATCGGCTTCTAGCACATTCACCTGGATCGAACCCTGCAACTGGCTATCACCGCCCAGATCAATCCGTAGTTTATCGCCTTGTAGTTCATTCTCTAAGTAAACTTTGGAATCGCCAGAGGCTTCAATCTCCTCCAGTGTCTTTGCGGATACGTAGGCATTTAGGGTTCTTTTCCCACGGATATTATTGATCCTTTCCATACCGATTCTAAGCGTGCTTCCAATTTTCTCCACGATGATGTAGTCATGGAAATTGTCATCCGCCTCGATACGAACGCCTTCAGCATCACTATTGGAGGTCACAAAAACGGTGAAGTCATGGGAGATGTCCAAGGCGTCGAAGCCCGTGATGTCTTTTTCAAAGGTGGTTACGTTGCCTGAGGGGCGGAAAACTGCTTGTTCGCAAGAGGTGAAGAAAATGCCGAGCGCGAAGATTGCTGTTAAGAGTGCTTTGGTTTTCATAATACGATAAGTTAAGATTTGGGTTCTTTGAACAATCCCTTTTTGAAGACTTGGGATAGGTTAAAGAAGTCAGGTTTTAATTTTTTGTTTGTTACACTTTAAGGATGAGCACATTTTCCCAACACCCCTACATACTATTTTCAGTATCGATGGTTTTTTAGGTGAAGGTAACTTCTAATTACCTTGATTAATAGTACTTTAGGTAGTGTGATTTTTTTTTAGTTTTTTTCATTTCTGTAGTAAAAGAACATCCTGAAAATCTAAGGAATCGGCTTTTGGACGGCCACACCAGAAGCCAGGAAAAGTTTTTTCTATCTGTAAACCCACCTTGTCCAGATAGTTTTCTAGGTAGCTCTCATTAAAGGCAACATTAGCAGATTTTACCTTTTCATCCATCAGTCGGTAGTGCCCACGGTCAAATGGGAATTGAAATCTCGGGTTGGATGGACTTAGATGAGCTGCCTCTTCGTTCCAGATGAAAAAGGTAGCCATACAGCGTCCATTGGGCTTCAACACTCGCTGGATCTCTGCTAGGTAGTTTTCTACTTCATCCGGGAGCATATGGGTGAATACAGAAGTGAGTACGACAAAATCGAATTGTTCATTGGCATAAGGGAAGTGATAGTTGGCAGCTTGTAAGCCCTCGGAGCGATAGAGATCATTGTCGATCGGAATGTATTGAAAGCGAAAATTGGGGAACTTCCGGCTAATGTGCTTTTGACACCAGTCTACCCCCATTTTGACAACATCAAAACCTTCATACCCACCTTTTGCGTTTAAGTAGCCTGTGAGAGGGATAGCTATCCGACCGATGCCACTTCCTATATCCAAGACTTGGTGATGGGGGGCCAGCTCCCCCTTTTCTACAAAGTGCTTGAGCCAGGTCTCTCCTTGTTTCAAGAAATCCCCAGAACCGGTATAGATCAAGCCTTTGGGAGGGATCAGTAGTCCATTATTGCTTCTTTGCGGGCGCAATAGATCAGCAGGTAGGTAAAATAATCTTCGAACAAAAAAGCGCCAACTGGGTGGTAGCGCGTAGAAAACACGTCTCAATAGCGTCATGGCCGGAAAATAGATAATTTTCCAAGTAGACTGGTCGTGTTCAGGCTGATATTTCAGCTAGAAAAAGATCTATAAATGAACTAACTTGGTCCTCATTCAAATACTAGGCCTATGATGCAAGGTAACATCCCCTCCAAGAAGAAGCCGTTGATCCCAGCAAGCCCAGCCCTCTTCGAGTATCTCCGAGAACATAATCGGGAAGTACGGCTGCCTTTGCAGTATGAAGACTTGTTGCGCTACAGTGCCTCCGTCCCCCTCTTTGATCAGAATGGGGTGGATACCTTGTGGGAGACGGTGTATTTCAATGAGTCAGATAGAAGAGAGATCAATGCGGCTCTGACTCACATCTATTCCTTGCTTAAAATGGATGGAGATACGCGCGCTGCAGAGCACCTTAACGTCGCCCGGATCGACTTCTGTACATTTGGTAATACTAAGCCGTTTCGCGTTAGAATAATCAATAGGCTGAATGACAACTACGACCATTTTTATGTTAAAAAAGCGGATGCTTCCCGGATTTATGGCTTGGAGCTTGAGGACCTACTCTCTCCGAATCGGGTGATTTATATGGTCGACCGAAAAACACTAATCGAGGAGCATGTGGCAGGGATTCCAGGCGATACCTTTATGCAGAAGAACTTGGAGGAATCGACTTTCAATCAGATCCGGATTGCTAAAGAATTCATCAAATTCAATGAAAGGTGTTTTGTTCGGCTACTAGGGGATATGCGTGCCTATAACTACGTGGTAGATATCACGCCGGATATAGAAGGTAACCAATATCGGTTACGCGCCATTGATTTTGATCAGCAGTCCTATGAAGGACGTAAAAGCTTTTATTTACCCCAGTATTTCAAGGAAAATAACCCCATTATCTTCCTAGGGATTAATCACATGACTAGTGAAACGGTGAAGCAATATCAACTGGAAGAAAGAAGTTTGATTGCTACCCGGGTAAAAGCTTCTGAAACACAGGTCAAATCCCTTCTGGACGTGATGATCAAGGATGAGTTGTCCACAGGGCAAAAGGTGGAGCAACTAAAGGAGGAATTAGCCTACCATCATAAAAATGATGCCTTTAGAAAGTGCACCACGATGGGGCAGATCGTCTTAACCAATATTCAATTACTGCTGCGCAAAGACTTTAAGCAGAGTATGATTATTGGAGAGCCCCAAATGTAGGGAAGTACCAAGGTATTTCTTCCCCTCTACTCCGATCGCAAAATCTTGGCGGGGTTAACGATGGCCACCTTTAAGGTTTCCCAACTGATGGTCAAAAGAGTGATACCTATCAACCCGCTAGCCGCGACAAGGAATATCCCGAAGTCTATTTCTATATGGTAGGCAAAGTTGTTCAGCCATTGCCTCATCAGTAAGTAAGCAAGGGGAAGTGCTATGATCAGAGCTAGTAGGACCAATACAATGAAATCCTTCGACAGCAAGAATAGAAGGCTCCCTACATCAGCGCCTAGCGTCTTCCGGATACTGATTTCCTTGAGCCGTTGATGAGCGGCAAAAGTGGCCAGTCCTAATAATCCTAAACAGGCAATCAGCACAGCTAGAATGGTCAGCGCTATGGCGAGCCGCCCGACGACAAGTTCACTTTGGTAAGTAGCTTGAAATTGTTCGTCTAGGAAAAAGTAGGCAAAAGGAACGTTAGGGCTAAAGTCCTGGTAAACCGCTTCAAGGCTGGCGATAGCCTCTTTTGTTTTGCCTGCTTCCGTACGCAGGAATAGTCGAAAGGTGTCATCGGGCCGCAGTAGTATGATCAATGGTTCAATCTCATTATACAAGGAGGACATGTGAAAATCCTCTACCACACCTACGATCGTACCCGCTTCTCTGCCATATAGCTCCACTCTTTTGCCGATGGGATTCTCAATGCCCATATACCGTTGAAACTCCTCATTGATTAGGTAGGAAATCGAATCTGCACCAAAGGAGGCATTAAAGGTTCGCCCTTGTTTGACTTTCATATTCATCACCTCCAGAAAGTCATAATTAGTGCTTAAGGTGTGAATTTCTTTGCGTCCTTCCTCGGAAAGTCCCGGCCAACTGTAGGAGTGGGTGCCACTTGTTACCTCCAATGGACTTTGACTGCTAGAGGATACCCACTGAATGCCTGGCTTCCTAAGTAGTTCTTCCTTCACAGCGGGTAACTTTTCTCGCAAGGAAGGATTGAGGAAGGTATAAATCACATTTTCCCGATCAAGCCCCAGGTTTTTTGATTGAATATAACGCAGTTGCTTGTACACCGTCAAGGTGCCGACGATCAGTAGCACCGAAATGGCAAATTGAAAAACTACCATACTCTTTCGCGCGAATAATCCTCGGGTACTCAGGCGAAAACTTCCTTTTAGCACTTTCACTGCCTGTAAAGAGGAAAGGAAGATTGCTGGGTAAAGGGAAGCGATCAATACCGTGAGACCGCCTATGCCCACGAATGAAAGCAAAGTTGTACCATCGATACTGTCTATAATGATATTCTTCCCAGTCAGCGTATTGAAAAGGGGTAGTGCGAGGAAAAATAAAACGATGGCTAAGACAAAGGAAATCCCCACTAGCAGCAATGAATGACTTGTAAATTGATTGACAATAGACATCCTGTCTGCGCCTATGGCCTTCCGAATGCCGATCTCCTTTGCCCGATCTAAAGCTTTAGCAATGGTGAGATTGATGAAGTTAATACCCGCAATCAATAAGATGAATAAAGCAACCAACGAAAAGATGCGAATGTAATAGGCCATTGAGCTGAGCACTTTCTTACCCTGCTCGAAACTTGCCCCAAGGTGAAGATCGGTCAATGGATGAAGAAAGACTTCACTGGTAAATCCTTCAATATGTTCATTCTGAACCAGCTTAATCTTTTCGTTAACTCTTGCGACATCGGCATCTTCTCGTAGTTGTACGTATAGTTGAAAATTACTGTTGTCCCAACTGTTGATGCCTCTTGCTTGACTTAGGTAGGCTTTGATCGAGAGGACGAAATCGAATTGTATCGACGAATGCTTAGGCACGTCTGTAAACACACCAGTTACGGTGTACTCCTTATCATTGTTTACTAAGATGCTCTGTCCAACTGCACCATTTTCACCCTTCCAATTACTACCATAATACTTCTCAGCTAGGGAAGCTGAAATGACGATGGAGTAGGGGTCGTTGAGCAGGGTAGCGGCTTCTCCGGCCAACAGCTGCCAAGAAAAGAGGGAGAAGAAGCCATCGTTGGCGTAAAACCCGTTTGCTCGGCTCATAACTTCGTTATCCTGTAGAACCACCGGCGGCCGCTGCCGGATCAAAGCCATTTGTTCCACCTCCGGATAATCTTCTTCTAAAGTTTGTACCAAAGGGTAGGGAATCGAATTTCCCGTAAACACTTCATTCGTGAAGTTCGAGTGACGGAATACACTATAAATCCGATCGCTATTTTCGTGGAATCGATCATAGCTCCATTCGTCTCGAATCCAGAATACAATGCACAAAGCTACCATCATCCCAAGGGTAAGACCAGAGATGTTGATGAAACTAAAGGCTTTATCTCGCTGGAGAATGCGCCAACTCAGCAGCAGGTTATGTTTGAACATGATCGGGCGACGATTTTTGTTTCTTCGAAAGGAAGTGAATCCTAGTATGAGATGTAGGGCGTCTAGCCAGTACATACATTTGGCGAGAAACGCTCCTTTCGTAGCGCAACGATCCTGATAGATCTCAGCTAAGTCACCCAGGAATTCTTCTCCCTGAGCCTCACCAAGAAATCGAATGAGTAGCCAATTGGCTAGTCGAGGTGGGTTGGAGTCTTTGTTCATCACATACCTGGCTTTAGGAAGGAAATCATGTTCCACATGCTTTGCCTAATCTCTTGACTAGACTGTAGCTGGCGTCTACCTAGTGTGGTAATGGTAAATAGTCGTTTTCTTCGATCGCCACGTTTGGCAGTATTGCCCCCAAGTTCTGAACTTAGAAAGCCCTTATCTTCCAGACGGTAAAGCGTGATATGCACAGCTCCAAGGAGCACTGATCTACCGCTATGCTTCTCTACTTCCTCCTTTACAGATACGCCGTAAGCGTTTCCATCCAGGATGCAAACAGCTAACAATACGAGCTCTTCAAATTCACCAAGTCCTTTACGGCTCATTATTTATAATTTTGTATGTTATACAAATATATAACTAATGACGAACTTTCATAGCCTTCCGGAAAAGTTTGTGTCAATACATTGAAGAGATAAAGAAGTGAATTCGATCACCTTAGCAGCATAACCTCACCCATAATGGGCTGCCGTTTTCCGTTTTGCCCCACAATCTCACCTTGGTAGACGTAAACGCCATTAGGCAGTGACTGTCCCTGGTAGCTACCATTCCAAATTTCTGCCCCAAGGGTAAGTTGATCTTGGCTGAATAAGAGTGTACCCCAACGGTTAAAGATCTTAAAGTCTTCCACGTGCTGGATCTCGTTTCCGCCGTAGATCGAAAAGTAATCATTGACGCCGTCGTCATTGGGAGAAAAGACGTTGGGCGCGAAGTAGGCGAACTCTTGCCGTACCACTACGGTGATCTCCGCTTCGGCGGTACACCCACGTTCGTCTTCGACAAAGACTTGATAGCGGGTGGTGAAAGCCGGGGACACATTTGGTGAGTCGCAGTCTTGGCAGCTCAAGCTATCAAGGGAAATCCACTGCACTGAAGCCACGGTATGATTGGCCTCAAAGGAAAGATCGATGGATTGTCCACTGAAGATTTCGTAGCGATCTTGGACCGACAGGGCTAGGGGAGAGGCTGGGAAGATGCTGATTTCTTCAGTCGTGCTACAACCTTGGCTATCTGTAACCTGCAATTGAAAGTTTCCACTAGGTACCGCTATGGTGGATTCTCGGATTACTTTTCCATCCAAAAGCACTTCGTAATTGCCACTACCTCCGGCAATTTGATCAATGTGCAAAATCCCATCCGCTGCCGACGCACAACTGGGTGGTGTCACCTGATAGCCTACTTTGATCCGTGTTTCCAATACTTCCCAACTGGCCTCTCCAATACAACCCATATCATCCGTGACGGTTAGTCCATAGAGGCCTGGTGCATTAATGGGCAAGGAAGGGACATCACCACCATTGGACCACTCATATTGGACAAAGGTACCGCTGGTCAATAAGCGATCTGGACGGCCATCACAAAGGCTAGCTGGACCGGTGATCTGTGGATTAGGCGCAGAAAATAGGACAATATTAATGGCATGAGTGCTATCACATCCATTACTAGCAGCATGTATAGTACTTATCGTTGTATCCGCTTGATAGGTAATGCCTTCAAACGTATCGCCAGGACAAAGTCCGATATTTTCAAAGGTTTGAATGGGGGCATTAACCGTCAGATTTAGTTGAACAAGGCTATCGGCACCCGTGATATCTTTCAATAAGACCTGAAAAGTGCCATCTGCATGGAAAATTTCATTCCCAACCTGTACCGTTTGGCCTGCACATAGGACCGTATCGATAACGGTAGTAGGGCAGTTTTCTATCGGTGCATACTCAAAGGCAATGGCATTGGTTATGTATCTACAAGTAGGTCTAGTGATCTTTTCTGGATCAGCAGCCACGAGTGCGCGCAGTGCCAGATCTGGAGGTAATTGATCAATGACTAAAGAACCGCTAGTACTTGGAGAACCGAAATTTTGCCAACTCAGCCCTTCATCTTGAGAAACCTGCCATTGGATAATGGGAGTGGGCAGCCCTGTTCCAATACCTAAAGCTACCTCAATATTAGCGTCAATACAGTGCGGTATGGGCGTTAATTCTTCCAGGCTCATAATGGGACCACAGGGTCGAAATAGCACATTGTCAATTGCAAAATCATTCCCGATCTGACCATCAGAGTTATTGCGGAGGGCAATGCGTAAGCTGCTCTGTCCGCCATCTGGCATAAAGGTGAAGCCATAGGCCCGCCACGTCTCATCCTGTGGGAGCTTCCCGGTCCCGCCTAATAATTGCCCATCGATCAGAAACTCAACTTCTGGAAGCCCATCTGCAAATTCCGTGCTATCTAAGAGATTGATCAGCGAAGCTGAAAACTCATAAGTTATCCCTGCACACAACCCTTCAATTTCCCATTCCGCAATAATAGCATTGTCGGCTTGGCCGTTCACGACCATCATATACCCGCCGACTTCATCACTTAGATCTTCTATGGAGATCCAAGCAGGAGAATTGAATGCTACGGGCCAGTTCTCGGTAGTATTAGTCAAAGTGAAGCTACCCGCTGCTAAGGGTAGGCTAGTGGTGGATACGTAGCCGCTTTGTGGATGCGAACTACTCGGTGCCAACAAGTTGTTTCCAGCTCCAAATGTACCTTCTTCATTGAGGTTAATGCCTACGGCACCGCCGCAAGCAGGGGGAGGAGGAGGATTAAGGTCTTTGGCTAATGTTTGTTTTTGTCCATGCAATAGGCAAGGCAAGAGAGAGAGGGATATGATCAAAGATCGGATTAGTGTCTGATTCATGCGTTAGATGCGCTCGGCTTTGGGATAAAAGTCCTGCAAAGGTACATACCTTTGCTCAGCGAGGGCACTAGTCCAGTGAAAATCTTTGCCTTACTTATGACGTAAAGCTGTAATGGGTGAATGCCGGGCAACTCGAATGGCTTGATAGCTAATGGTTATAGCCGCCAGTGCCAAGGACAGCAAGGTGGCCAATATAAATGGCCAAGGGCCTAACTCAATTCGATAGGCAAAATCTGCCAACCATCTAGTCATACCCCAATAGGCCAAGGGCCAAGCGATGATATTGGCAATTAGAACCAATAGTAGATATTCTCGAGACAACAAAAAATACAAACCACTAATCGAGGCACCTAGGACTTTTCGGATGCTAATTTCACGTCGACGTTTAGAGGCGGATAAACCCATCAAACCTAATAAACCCAGAGTAGCAATCAATATACTCAACAGAACAAATGCCTGTAGCAAATGCATTAGACGATCCTCTGCCAGGTATTGATCCGCTAGGGATTGATCGAGGAAGCTGTAGGAAAAGGGAAAGGCCGAGCCTAATTGGTCCCATTTTTTTTCGATTGATTGGATGCTCGTGCTAAGTGCCGTTCCATGTATACGCAACAATAATTGCGGGGCATTTTGTTTTTCAGCCAGGAATAGAATGATCGGTTCGATAGGATTATGCAATGAACCCGCATGAAAATCTGACAGTACACCTATTATTTGTACCTGATCCACACTTCCATCGGGATTGGGACCAAAATCTGCCTTTTTACCGACGGCATCGGTCGTCCAACCAAATTGATCCGCTGCTGCCTGGTTAATCAGGATGCTTTGATCTGCATCCGCAGGGAATTGAGGATCAAAAAAACGTCCACTGTTTAATTGCATCTCCATGCAGGTGAGGAAATCGTGGTCCACTTCTACAAATTGTACGCCGAAGGGAGTGGTCTCACCGGACTGATTCTGTACATTGATCGCGGTTTGATTGAGTGCCAATCCAGGAGCAGAACTAGTGATGCTAGCGGACTTGACGACGGATAAACTGAGGAATTCATTTTTGACAGATTGGATATTGTTTAGTAGGGAAGTATCCTTAACTGTCAACATCATCACATTGTCCTGGTTGAATCCCAGGTCTTTATCGCGCATGAATTGGATTTGTTGAGTGACAATGAAGGCACTGATCAGTAGGCCTATCGTTACGACAAATTGACCGACCACTAATACTTTTCGTACCTGGCTTTTTCGTTTTATATCTACACCTTGCAGAATGGCGCTAGGTCTAAAGCGAGAATGGATCATGGATGGATATGAACCAGCCAATAAACCGAGCAGTAAGCCGAGTACAATTAGGCTTAGCCAAAGCATAGGGGAGGAGAACAACGGGAATCTAAATTCTACACCGAACAGCAGTTGAAATTGAGGTAACAATAAAAAGGTAAGCCCAACCCCTAACAACAGAGCCAAATAGGAGATCAAAACGGATTCGGTGGTATATTGTCTAAAAATTTGCCCGGGTAGCGCTCCCATCACTTTTCTAATGCCTACTTCCAATGCTCTGCTTCCTGATTGAGCCAAGGAGAGATTCACATAGTTGAAGGCCGCAATTAGTAATAGTAGAATGCCAATAGCTGAGAAAAGGTAGATATTGGATCGGTTACCGTTTGGATAGGCTTCCCAATTAAGGTGAGAATCCAGGTGGATGCTAGGCAGCGGTTGGATCAGCAATTGGGCGGAACCTCCCAATTGTTCGAACGTTCGAGCCATATATTTTCCAAAGAAGGCTTCAAACTGATCCAACAAGAACTGTCCATCAGTCTCGGCTTGCAGCAACAAATAGGAGTAGACATGGCGTCCAAGCCATTGCTCTGCTTCCTCCGGCTGATACTGAGTGGTCCAGGATACCAATGTATTTAGGGGCATATGAGTAGGAGCATCTGTAAGTCGCATGACCCCTGTTACAGTCATTTTGGCTGCATTGTCAACACTTACTACTTTTCCAATCGCATTTGCTGCGCCAAAGAGATTCTTGGCCATTTGTTCGCTTAAAACAATGCTATTAGGGGCTTTGAGCGCCGTCTCTGGATCTCCTTCGATTAGTGGGTAATCGAAGACTTGGAAGAAGCTAGAGTCTGCATAGAAGGCCTGATCCGATTTGACGAAGGTATGTTCATATTCCAACATCGCCTCATGAGTAAATACGCCATTGAGTCCAGCTAAACGGGTATAGGCTTGCACTTGAGGATAATCTTCAGCCATCCTTGGGGCAATGGGCCGTGGAATGTTGGAGAATTGATCGATTTGGCCTGAAAAGTCGTACTCAATGGCCAGTCGGTAGATATCCGTGGATCGGGCAAAGTGTTGATCGTAAGCCAATTCATGGCGGATAAACAAGAAGATCAAGACACTTCCTGTAATACCAATACCAAGACCAAATAATTTGAGTAAAGCGTAGGAGTTGTGCTTGCGCAAATGGCGCCAAGCAGCGAGTAGGTAGGTTCGCAACATGTCGGGTTGGGCTTAAGGTGACTAACTAGTGTTGCCTCGTTAAAAGGCATTGATGAACCAAAGACGTAGTGTCTGTAGGCCGATTGTTTACCTTTAAGTTAGTGGTCATAAGACAGAAAGCCCAGCGGCAAGTTCCTCGATCATCCTTTTTGGTCGTGGAACTTGCCGAAATTTATGCAGCTCCTAATCAGACAGCGGTACCATAATACCAGCAGTGATACCAATAGTACGATTTTTCACCTCTCGATCCGGATTTTCATCCAAATCTCCAAGTCCAAGAATGTAGCGGACATCAGCGAAGAATCCAAGATCACTTAGATTGAAGTTGAGTCCGAGGGCAGCCGCAATGCTGAAGTCAGTCCTTTTGATTCCATCCTGATCGAAATCGACTTTATCTTCTATTCCTGCAATTTTTGTTTTACCACTGATGGCGTAGTTCAGGAAAGGCCCCGCTCCGATATAAGCATTAATCGGATTTTCTGCTCCGAAGCGCAATTTTGCTAAAGCTCCTACATCCACATAGGCGAAATTCTGACGAACCTCTTGGCCCAGGATGTCTGCCTTATAACTTCGCCCCAGATACATTAGCTCGGGCTGAATGGAGAAGGAAGGGATGATCCCAAGTTCTAGCCCAATCCCAATCTGGAGATCAAGATTCGACTTGGTATCAATCTCTACGCCATTGACGGTATTATTTACATTGGCCACTACGGCGCCTACTTTTGCTTGAAAGTAAGATTGCCCTTGTAGGTAACTGATGAAACAGCAAGCAAAGACAAAAGACCATATCGATTTTTTCATAACAACTACTTCAATGTTAAAAAATAAAGGGGCTCATGCGATGAGTCGGTAAAACGCAATAACGAAGGCGATTTTTAACTTATTGTAACTGCTCTTGTATGCTAGCCAGCAGATCCTCTGTGCTTTTTTTGGCATTACCGGCAGCTTTTATCTGTAGATAAATGATTCCCTGCAGGCTAAAGATCATATTTCTAAGCCGCTTATCGTCCATGAAATCAAGTTTACGTGCATAGATAGCGTCATAGTCTAAACTCACGAAGAAATCTGCCATGTAATTTTTGCTGAAATTTTCCCTTCGCTCATAGGCTCTCTGCATGTGGCGGTATTCCCGATAGTGTTTTTCTATAGCTGATTTCAGCTCAAAATCTGAAATGAGTTTAAAGTCTCCGGAATTCACCAAGGTATGATAGGTGGCATCTTCTGGAATGAAGGCAATTGTTTCGGCTACCCGAAAAACCTTGCTGAATATGGTGTCTCGACCAGGAATTTGCCTGCCTAGGTGGGGTCGAAGCTGGTTGATGTCATCGAGATTTTGCCCTAGCAAGAAGAGATTTTTGTTCAGCGAATCCAGATCGTTGCTCAGGTCCTTCTCCAGATTCTTTAGGTAAAGCGTTTCGACTTTGCTGGCTCGGTTGGATTCGGCCCAGTTGTTTAGTCCAAAGGCTATACTTATGCCGATAATGACAATGATAACCTCTCCAACTGCGTACCGCCAATTGATTTTCATATGGTTTTGCTTTTGGAGAGAAACTACGGATTTTTAGGCTTATCTCAAAGAGGCGACGCTGGGGAAGGCAGAAATTGAGAAAGGGGAGGAACTTAAAATTATTGCGCGTCGGTTGCTTTATCTTAAGGCTAGTCTTGTATAGTATTTGCACTTGATTTAAGGACTTTTCGGTCTATCTTTCCGGTATCGTTTTTGGGCAATTCGGACAGAAATACAATTTGCTTTGGGACCTTGAATTTTGCCAATCTTTCATGGCAAAACTTCAGGATTTGAGCCGCTTCGCAGCTGCTAGCCTCCTTCAAGCAGAGATAGGCTCTTCCCACTTCACCCCACTTTTCGTCGGGCACGCCGACCACCGCAGCTTCCAGGATGTCCTGATGACTCAACAATATCCGCTCGATTTCTGCTGGATATACATTCTCGCCACCGGAAATAAACATGTTCTTGATTCGATCTACCACAAACAAGTACCCTTCTTCATCTTCCCGGACACGATCGCCCGTTTTGAACCAGGGACCGTCAAAAGCTTGCTGAGTGGCTTCCGGGTTTTGCCAATAGCCAGGCGTGACCATAGGGCCTTTCAGTTGTAATTCCCCAGCTGTGTTTTGTGGTACGGGTTGCCCATTGGCATCCACTATTCTCGTTTCCACATAAAAGTTGGACCGACCGATGGAGCCCTTTTTGCGGACGGCATCATCCTGATGTAGGGAGGTGAGATTCGGCCCTACTTCCGTCATGCCATAGCCTTGTCGGATCGGGACGCCCTTATCATGCCATAGCTCAATCAAGGGGATGGGCATGGGTTCGCCACCTACGATGATGTAATATAATGAGGAGAGTGAGGTGTAATGAAAGCTAGGTTCGGCTGCCATCATATTCAGCATTGTTGGGACCCCCATGAACAGTGTAGCTTTTTCCTCAGCTAGTAAGTTGAGAACTGCTTCCGCTTCAAATTTTTTCACCAGACAGGTATATCCCCCGTGATGCAGAAAGGGGGTCAACAACACATTCCATCCTCCCGTATGGAAAAACGGCATGCAATTGATAGTACGGCTCTCACTATTAATAATTAGCGAAATGGAAGTATTGACGCTATTCCAAAAGAGCATTTTATGGGTGTATAAAGCTCCCTTAGGGAAACCCGTGGTACCAGAGGTGTATAGGAGAAAAACTGGATCATCCTCGTCAATTTGGATCGGAAAACGCTTCTGGCATAGCTGATCTTTTCGCTGATCACAAAATGCTTCCAAGTCTTTCCATGCCCATGTCTCCAAACTGACGGGACTTTCCAAATATGGAGTGAGTGCTTGCAGAAATCGATCTTCGGCAATGAGTAGGCTCGGATTCGCATCTTTCAGCAAAAACTCTATCTCCGGTGTGCTCAATCTATAGTTGATGGGGACTAGGGTGAAATTAGCCTTTTGTGCTGCGGAAAATAAAGCCACATGCGCCAGACTATTTTCTGCTAGTATGGCGATCCTGTCTTTCGCTTGTATCTCAAAGCGCTGCTGAAGCCACGTTACCAGTTGCTGTCCTAAATTGTTGAGCTGTAAATACGTAAGATTGCGTCCAGTCTCATGTTCCTTTAGTGCGATCCGATCTGGGCTGTAGGTGGCCCATTTTTGAATCCAATCTGTTTGCATAGATCTCCTAATCCTGATGATGTGTACAAAAGTAAGCTATCACAATGGGTCTTTACAACCTAAATGCCGCACTCGCAAAGGCCAACCCACCCCCGGAACCGATGAAGTATAGGAGATCACCTGTTTTAACCAGTCCTTTTTCCCAAGCATCATTTAAGGCCATGGGAATGCAGGCGCTACCAGTATAGCCATATTGATGCATCACGGTATGTGCTTTATCATGAGGTTCTCCCAATATATCCATGGTAGCTCTAAGGCTATTGATATTGATTTGGGTAATGAAATATTTAGCAACGGCAGCTGGTTCAATATCCAGCGCTTGATTTAAATGCTGAGCCATCCCAGACCACATTTCTGCATTTAGGGTCTTTGGAAATTTTTTGGCGAAGACCAGCTGGTGTTGTCCTTGCTCGATGACCTCGCAAGTGGTGGGTGCCTTAGCACCACCGGCATAGATCCCCATATAATCATGGTACTGACCTTGGGAAAGCAATTGACTAACTTGAAAACCTTCATCTACATCAGCAGTTGCAGATAGGACAACCGCACCTGCACCGTCTGCAAATAGCGTGACTGTTTTTTTATCCGCCATATTTAGATATTTGCTCATAGCGTAGCCACCAACCACTAAAACATGTTGGTACTGCTTATCCGCTCTGATGTATTTCGCTCCCACGTCCAGTGCGGTGACAAAGCCAGCGCAAGCAGTATTGATGTCGAAAGTTCCCGCCTGATTAGCTCCTAAGCGATGTTGTAGCACGGAAGCAGTAGAAGGCGAAATGTACTCTGGTGTATCGGTAGCTACGATGATCAATTGAAGCTGTTCGGCTTGTATTCCTGCTCGGTCCAAGGCTTGTACAGCGGCAGCTTGGCAGAGATCTGCAGTACTTTGACCTTCTACACACCATCTCCGTTCGAAGATCTCCACATTTTCTTCCAGCCAAGGGCTTACCTTTTCTCCGAGTAAATCATCAAAGAAGGCGTTATCCAAGCGGCGATCAGGAGCATAAGCCCCAATCCCCGAGATCCTTGCATTTTGCATTATTAATTCTATGTTTTTGAGTTCTTATAAATGAGACTGCCTATCAGCGTAGGACTTAAGCCGATAAGGATACCTAGGGCGGCGGTCACCCCTGGATTGCTAAAGGTGAAAGGACTATTGGGAAACCATTGATCTCCTAGGAAGTAGAGGCCGAAATGCGTGCCCATGGATAAGATCGAACCTAGCCAGACGATGGTCAGGGAAGCCTTTTTGAACAGGACACCCACCAAAAGTGGGGGAACGGCGGCCAATACCAATCCATATACCCCGACCTGCCCGAATATTCCAAGAAGCTTGGGGGGATTAAGGTCAATCCAAAAAGTGAAAATGGCGATTAGGATCAACACAACATGACTTGCTCGGAAAGCCAGTCTCATCTTTTCTTCGAGGCTATAAACTCTTCTACGAAACCGATCCAAGAGGGGGAGTACCAAGTCGTTGGCAGTTATTGTGGAAATCCCTACCAGCAAACCATCCAGCGTGGACATGGCTGCAGCCAGCAATACGATGCTAATCACAGTGAATACCCATTCCGGGAAGACCTGCTGGAGATAAGTGGTCATAACCAGATCCTGTCGGAATTGTCCGGTTTGGGGGTCATTCAGCAGTTCTGCTGGAACCGCTACATGGGCCCAAAAGCCAGTTAATAAGAGCAAGGTGAACAGGAAGTAGACGATGGTGAAAACCCAGATGTATCGTTTGACCGCTTTGTCCGTCTTGACGTATAAAGCTTTAGTCAGAATATGAGGCTGACACACCAAAGCTCCACCAATGCAAAAACCAGCTATGTAAATGGAAAAGAAGTTGTTGAACAACTTTCCTTCCGGATTAATCCAGTCCAATAAATGGGGTCCAGCTGCCTCTAGTTGGGAGGTTACATCCGACCCATCCTTCATCATTAAAACTATCCCTGATCCTACAATCAAAATGGATACACCGATCATCAGGCTCCCCTGTAGCATATTGGTGAATACGTGAGCATAGGTACCCCCCAGAAAAACATAGGAGGTCACAAAGATCAGCGTGATAAGCAGTGCCGCTACATTAGATATGCCCAACAAGGATTGCATAACAATGGATATCCCCCCAACCAGCAGAACCACAAAGGCAAATCCCAACAAGTTTAATATCGAAAAGTATATGGAGAATCCCTGGGAACCATACCGTTTGCCAATCCAATCGGGGATGGTCAAGGCCCCCATTTCATCTCCCATTCGGCGAAACCGGAAGGATAGAATCCATAGCATCAGCAAAAAGCCTAGATAAACAGCAATACCCAAGTGCATGAATGCCGCTAGGCCGTCCACATATACAAAACCTGGATTGATAATGAAGGTGGCAGCTGAAGCTGTGCTAGCGGCAAGCGTTACCCCTACCACTACGGGCGATAGATCCCCTTTACCAATGGCGAAGCTGCTAAAACCGTCTGTTTTGCGATGCCCCAGCCATCCTAGATAGGAAGTGCCGATCAAATACAGTCCAAAAAGTATCCAGGCTAGCGTCATGATTCCATCCTCCTTGGCGCTAGTGAGAGTTATACTTCCGAAGTCTTTAAGACTTCGGAAGTAT
>CAJXPD010000033.1 GCA_913057785.1 uncultured Lewinella sp.
TCTGGGGTTTGATCATCGTCAATGCAATCCCCCTCTAGTTCATTGATTTGAATCGGTTCAGCCCAGGTTTTTCCTTCGTCTGCAGATTGGGAAAAGAGAATTCGGGATTTATCTTTTTCACTTTTACTGCCATATTGATCAAATTCTGTCCAAGAGATGTAGAGCGTGTTGTTTTCTGGATGCACCGCCAGCCATTGCTTATCCTGGTCCTTCGGATGTCGTAAGCCCGTATAACTCCCGTCATTCCAGGTTTTTCCTCCATCACTAGATTTTTGTATTACAATGCGATCGAGTATTTGATTGTCGCGCCAACCCTTACCCGTCGGGTCAGACAGATGTGAATAGAAGAAGTTCCCTTTAAAATCTGGAGTGATCACCGGATCGCCGAAAACACCAAATGAAGAGGTTAATTTTTGAGTAGTCCATGTCTTCCCACCGTCCATAGAATGATAGGCCCGATTTAGTATGGCGCCAGCAACTATATTGTCGATGTTTGTAGGATTAATGGCAATACTAGGTTCGCAGGGGCCTCCATCAAGGCTGATCCCTCCACCGTCAATCTTAACGTTTTTAAAGGTCTCAGGAAGTTGAAGATTTGGAAGGGTACTGATCTTACGTTGGCAGGCTACTACGGCGATAGCCAGGAGTAAAGCCACTACTTTTATACGCATACTGGGTAATTAAAGGTTGCTATTGACGCATCAATGTAGGAGTTTTTTTGCTAACTGACCTAGCTGTTTCAACCCAGTTTCTACTTTCTCGTCATAAGGGTGACTAAAGCTGAGACGAATATAATTTTTGTAAGATCCTTCTACTGCGAACACTTGGCCTGGAGAAATCCCAATGTCCTGTTCTTTGGCCGCTCTAAAAAGTTGATATCCATCAAACCTGGCAGGAAAACTCAGCCATAACACCATCCCCCCTTGCGGCATCAGAAAGCTGACTTCCTTAGGGAAGTGCATTCTTATGGCCTGTGCATATTGTAGTGATTGTTTATGCAGAGCGGTACGTAGTTTTCGAAGGAAAAAACTGTATCGGCCCTTTTGAAGGAAATGTAATAGAGATAATTGGGCTAAGCTATCTGTACTGATGGAATGAATTCTTTTTTGTTGTAGTACGGCGGAGAGGAACCTCCCGGGAAGGCAGTATCCTACCCTAAATCCCGGGGCTAGCGTTTTGGAGAAAGAGGAACAATACATTACCCAACCTTCCTCATCAAATTGTTTGCAGGTACTTGGGCGGGTAGTGTCAAAATAGAGGTCTCCATAGATATCGTCCTCGATTAGCGGGATTTGGTATTGATGCAATAGCTTGACCAGTCGCTGCTTCTGTCCTGTAGGAATAACTGCTCCCGTAGGATTGCTAAAATTGGTTACAGAAAGGCATACCTTGACCGAAAAAGACTGGAAGGCTTTTTCCAGGAAATCTATATCTAATCCGTTTTCATCATGTATAGGAATAGCTATAACCTGCAAACTAAGGTTTTCAACCATTTGAGCAATCCCGAAGTAGGTTAGTTGATCCATAGCTATAATATCTCCCGGTCTTGCCACAGCTCTAAGACATAAATTTAGTGCTTCCATACAGCCCGTAGTAATGATCATTTCATCTGGCGTATAGTAGTCGCCCCATTCCAGGAGTTGTTTTCCGATGATGCTTCGCAGGGCTTTATTACCTTGTGGTAGTGCGTAAGGTAAAAGTTGTCCCTTATTCATTCGGGTGGCCTCAATAATGGCTTTCTGAATCTTTGCAGTGGGCAACAGATCTGGTGCAGGATAAGCACTGGACAAGCGAATTAGCGTAGAGCTATCTCTAAGTTCTTCCATTTCTTCAATAATGGAGACACTATCTAGTTGTTTGGGGGTGGGGTGTGATTGTTTCTCTATCTGGTAAGTGGGCCTAGAGGATTTGGTGACGGCAAAGGTTACATAGTAGCCAGATTTAGATCGAGCTTCAATTAGGCCCTTTGCTTCTAGAAGATAATAGGCTTGGAATATGGTGGAAGGACTCACTCCTCTCTGTTTGCTGGAGTGACGGACGGAGGGGAGCTTATCCCCTTCTTTCAGCGTCCCTTGTCTAATACTTTGTTCCAGAGCTTCGGCAATACGCTCGTAAAGGAAAGCGGTCATAGGTAGCCTTGTTCAGCAATAAGGATTGGGTACATAAGAAAAGGTGTTTTCATAGGCCAATATATTATTGATGAACAAGATTATAATCTGATATGGTCCAAATATAAAAAACTGAATCTGTTTTGTTGAAGGCAATGCCTCTAATTTTGACCACAGAAAAACACTACAGATGGAAAAATAATGATGTAATGGAGCAACAATTATTAAGAGATAAGACACAGACACCCGTAATCTTAGAAGAAACCTTAAAGGAATCCTTAGCATTTCTAGCTAACCTTGCTGATCGCCCAGCTGGGATTCGAACATCACCATCGATTGAGGATAACCTAGCCGAGGAAGGAGTAGGAAGCTTAGCCGCGCTCACTTCTTTCCAGGAACAGTTCAGCGCTGGTTTGTCAGGAAGCCCTGGGCCTCGGTATTTAGGTTTTGTCACGGGGGGCAGTACACCCGCCGGTATTGCTGGAGATTGGCTGACCAGCGTCATTGATCAGAATGTGGCTAGTGCTGGAGATTCTTCAGCCAACCAGGTAGAGTATCAGGCTGTGAACTGGTTAAAAGCGCTGTTTGGTATTGATCAGGCATATGCTGGTACATTTGTCTCCGGAGCAACGATGTCGAGCTTTACCGGATTGGCCATTGGGCGTCAATGGGTAGGGCAGCAATTGGGGGTTGATATAGGTCACGAAGGTTTGGCAAGTGTGGGAGCCATTTCAGTGCTAAGTGGCTGTGCGCACTCGAGTGTTTTTAAAGCGCTATCGATGTTGGGTATGGGGCGCGCCTGTGTTCAGCGCTTGCCTTTACAGGAAGGCCGAGAGGCGGTTGACATTGGAGCACTTCGAGAAGCCTTAGAGGCCCAGAATGGTCGTCCTTGTATAGTAGTCGCCAATTCGGGTACGGTGAATAGTGTTGACTTTGATGACTTGGTAGCCATCGGCCAACTCAAGGCAGAATTTCCATTTTGGTTACATGTAGACGCCGCATTCGGTGGGTTTGCGGCTTGCTCTCCTGAATACGCACACTTCATGGATGGAATCAATGCAGCAGATTCAATCACCATTGATTTGCATAAGATGCTAAATGTTCCTTACGATTCTGCGATTCAGTTGACGCGTCATCCGGACTTGCAACAGGCCGTATTTCAAAATAGTGGAGCCCGTTACCTGGAAGTAAATGCAGCAGAAGTACCTTTTGTACATCTTACGCCTGAAAATTCTCGCCGCTTCCGCGCCTTACCTACCTGGTTTTCCTTGAAAGCCTATGGCCGGGCAGGCTTCCGGGATTTGGTAGAAAGGAATGTGCTGCTTGCCAAGCAACTGGGAGAGTGGATTGATCGTTCACCCCAATTCGAGCTACTTTCTCCTGTTCATTTCAATGTAGTTTGCTTTACGCTGAATGCACCAAAGGAGGAACTGGCCAGTCTAATTACTCGTTTCCTTGCAGCTTTGACGCATGACGGAAGGGTTTTTCTGACTCCCTCCGATTGGAAAGGAACCCCCTGTATCCGGGCCGCTTTTTCCAATTGGCAAACGGAGGAATCAGATCTATTCATCATTCAACAAGCTTTACAAGAAGTTTTATCGGTGTATCAGGACTGATACCTACCAACAATTCCTATCCTATATAGAACAAGAATTATCATGGCTGTTTTATCCAAGACCCAAGAATATTATGAGGTAGAACATAAGGGCTATCTCATTTCCACCAATCCCGATAAGTTAGACTTGACGGTTGTACATCACTACCTATCTGAACAATCCTATTGGTCAGCAGGCATCCCCATGGAGAAAGTACGTCAAGCTGCACAAGGATCCATTTGCTTTGGTGTATATCACAGCGAGAAACAGATCGGTTATACCCGATTAATTACTGATGCTGCGACCTTTGGGTACTTAGCTGATGTGTTCATTCTTGACGAATACCAAGGGCAAGGCCTAGGCACCTGGTTGGTAGAATCTATTTTGGCTCATCCCGCTTGCCAAGGCTTTAGACGTTGGTTCCTGGCCACGCAAGATGCCCATGGATTATATGCAAAGTTTGGATTTGAGCCACTTAAAAGTCCAGAAGTCTACATGGAAAAAGTACTATTCCGCAAATACAGCTAGAGCATTCTAGTGCTCTTGTAAAAATTGCTCGACTTTCAAGCCTAGCCGCTGAGCATTTTGGTGGCTAGCTCTCATGCCACTTTGGTCTGTATTGACTTGGATGGCCACTGCGTATCCGCCTTTTTCAGCATATTCAACATGGGTGAAATACCCTGGCATAATTCCACTATGTCCATAGCTCTTTCCACTAGGATTGGACCAAACAAAAGTTCCGAGACCATATCCTGTATCGGAAGCCTGCCCAGTGCGAAAGTTTACGGCTGAGCAGAGCAATTCATAAGAAGCTGTGCTTAGAACCTTTCCTGTGTGGAGCCACTTGATGAAATAGGCAAGGTCTTCAACATTGGTTACTAAACCTCCTCCAGTCCATTCAAACTGAGGATTCATAGCGTATAAGCCATCCTTAACTACCTTTTTGGGCAACTTAAAAAAGTTGTTTTCTCCAATGTATCCTTGTGTGATACCGGGGAGTTCTCTTTGAGTGGAAGGGTAAGTGGCTCGAAGGTGAAAAGCAGAGATAATACGCTCTTCAAGCTGGGCGTAATAAGAGGACTGGGTCACCTTTTCGATGATCATCCCTAATAAAATGTAGTTGGTGTCAGAGTATCCCCAACCCTGTCCTACGGGGTGTTTGGGGTCTTCTTTAGCAATAATTGCCAGGCACTCAGCTGGAGTCCAACTTCGCATTGGGTCTTTTTCGATCGCTTCGGTAAAGGCTGGTGCAAAGACATATCTAGGAAGCCCGCTAGTATGATTTAATAAGGAATGGACGGTGAGGTCTTCAGCGTTAGGGAGGTCATTATACCAGTCCATCTCCTTAAAATATTTACTGACCTTATCTTCTAATTGAATCTTTCCTTCATCCACCAGTTGCAGCGCAACGGCTGAGACAAAGATTTTCCCAACACTCCCCAACAGCATTTGCCCCCCTAGGGGCATCGCTATTCGCTCTTCTTTATCCGCATAGCCTGAAGCCAGACTGATCAGTTGTCCGTCTGCGAATACAATAGCAGCGGTTGCCCCAGGAAGGTTTTGCTCCTCTACAATACTATCTAAGCTAGATTGTAAACTAGACTTGAGTTCAAGAAATGGAACCTGAGTAACTCCCGTAGTGGTATTGAAAGTAATGAGAAAGAAAAAGAGAAAGGCCTTTTTCATGTCCAACTAATTTTAAGATCACTAATAATTGACATCTTAAATGTAGGCTTTTGGCCATAGCTAAAGGCAAAATTATTGCTAATTCTCTTTGGATGGAAAACAGTTTTAAGCCCAAAACTGGAGCGTAGTTTTGTGAAATAGAAGAGCTTTGCACTCATGAAGAATGCAAAGCTCAAAGGGTTTGTTAGCGCTATCGCGCATATGACGGAAACCTAATAATTACTTACCATTTATCTTTTTGCACCTGCGGCCATTGCTTAAGAAGCTTGGTCCACATGCACATCCATTTGTGGGAATGGAATGCTGATTCCTTCTGCATCAAAAGCCTTCTTCACGTGCTCTTGCATGTAGAAGAAAGTATCCCAATAGTGTTCACTATTACAGAATGGGCGAGTAGCTAGATTAACGGAACTATCACCTAAAGAAGCTACAACCACCCCTTGTGCAGGATCATCTAAAATGTGAGGACATTCCTTCCCTACTCGCAGGATAACTTCTCGGGCCTTATCAATGCTATCATTGTACCCAATTCCATAAGTTAGCTCAACGCCAATAATACCTTGGCCAGATATATTTGTAATGATGTTGCTCGTTACTACTCCATTAGGAACTATAATTCTCTTATTGTCTAAGGTTTGTAGGAGAGTGTTGAAGATTTGAATGCCTTCAACGGTACCGGTCTGTCCACCACCAATCGTAACTAAGTCGCCGACTTTGTAAGGCTTGAAAACTAGAAGTAGGACACCGCTGGCAAAATGCCCCAGACTACCCTGAAGTGCCATACCAATGGCAAAGGCTAGCGCGCCGAAGATAGCAACAAAGGAAGTAGTTTCGATGCCAAACATACTGGCTACACTTAGGAGCAAAAGCACCTTTAAACCAACGCTTACCAAAGAAACAAGAAATGGGCGGATGGTCTCGTCCACTCCCCTGCTAGTGAGTGTTTTACTTAAAACGTTGGTAATCCGACCAACTATCCAGAAACCGATAATCAGTGTTAGAATGGCGCCAACTACACTTAAGGCATATTCTGCAATAAAACCTTGGATCGTTTCAAGTATACTGTCCAAATTCATAATGTGTGGTTTTAATTAACTTTGAGGATGTATGTAGAAAATAGAGTAAATAGCTTGGGTTTGACGATTTGGAGAAAGCAAACCAACACGCTTTTTCATCTAGACGCGTAATTTATGAAAAAGACACACAATTAAACTAACTCAATATTAAATGATCTGTGCAAAAGCCTAAAAAGTACATAAGTGCCGTGGATGCGCTGAAGAAGTTGCAACGATATTGTGCTTATCAAGATCGCTGTCATGCTGAGGTGCGTAGCAAATTATTAGACCTTGGAGTATATGGAGATACCTTGGAACAAATCATGGCGGAGCTGATTACAGATAATTTTCTGAATGAAGAGCGGTTTGCAAGATCCTATGCCAGAGGTAAATTCAATATTAAGAAGTGGGGGAGAACTAGAATTAAACAGGAGTTAAAGAAAAGGAAGATCACGGATTATTGTATCCGCAAGGCGATGGAAGAAATAGAAGAAGAGGATTATGAACAGACTTTGCATCAACTTATCGAGAAAAAAGCTGCTCAGATGGAAGATCCATTTTCTTTTCAGAATAAAGCGAAGATCGCTACATTTCTAATTCGAAGGGGATTTGAGTCAAAATTGGTGTGGGAGGCAATAAAAACCTACTAATTTACATTTTTCATATAAATAAAAGGCAGAGAAATGTGACTTTTATTCGAGGGAAAGGTCAAAAAATCAGAGGATTTGGTCCTTTCTATGGGAATTTAAGAAAATTTTAACATTTTTTTTCAGCTTTTTTTCCTCCAATCCGTAGTCCGCATAAAATTTTGTGTTCTACCCTATTTATGGTATAAAAATGCTGGGCCGCCAGTTTTTTATAGGCTAAAACCCTCATTTTTAATGACTTCACCATAATTGTCCATTCGTTGTAAACAGCTTGTTGGGCTTCAATGTGGATAACTTAGTGCGTTTTTCGTTGACAATGAGCGAAAAAGCATATAGTTTTGCCTCGGCTTTTTTCTGAAAGGCCCGAATCTTTATTTGGGTTCGGCCGTAAGAGAGGGCTAAGAAACCCCGGATAGCGGGTCACCCTATGAGACGCTAAGAATCAAGGTCAAATTCGGAAGCACCTAGTGTGCAACCGCGGGATCCTCAAACATATCCCAAGAATTTAAACATTAATAATCCCGAGGATTTTTGTTGACCATTGAGTTAAAACCAGTTTATAATGAAATTCCCATGGACAAAGGTAGCTGTAATAGCTTTAATGTTATTTACAGTTACTAAAACTAACGGACTACCCCTCGGTTTGTTAGACGAAGGCGTTGAGCCTTGGAATAACGAAACGATTGGGGTGATCACAGAGAGACTTGACCAAATGAACTTCCCTTTTGAGGTCAAGTACAACGTAGACGTTTACAACTACATTAAGCGCTACACTACCGCTGGATACAAAGACGCAGAACTAATCCTAGGCCGTTCCAGCATTTATTTCCCAATTTTTGAGCATTACCTAAGTCTTTATCAACTGCCTCAAGAGTTGAAGTATCTTCCTATTGTAGAATCTGGACTCATTCCGGATATCAAATCGCATGCAGGTGCTGCCGGCCTATGGCAATTCGTTCCTGTTACCGCCCGTTACTTCGATCTTTCGATCAATAACCAAGTGGATGAGCGATTGAATCCACATGAAGCTACAGAAGCTGCAGTGAAGCTATTGGCTTACTTGTACAGAGAATTCCAAGATTGGGCTCTGGTAATGGCTGCTTACAACTGTGGTGCTGGTCGTGTTCAGAAAGCGATCAAGCAAGCACGCTGTAACAATTATTGGGATCTAATTCCTTACCTGCCTGCGGAATCTAGAAAGTATGTTCCTCGTTTTATTGCTGCCACTTATCTGGTAAAGCATCACGAAGATCACGGACTTACTCCTAGATACCCATCCTACGATCTGCAGAATACTGAAGTGCATCGAGTGTACGATTACATTCGCTTATACGATGTATCTCAGAAGTGCGGGCTGAACTTTGCAGAGGTAAAGAAATTGAATCCTGGTTATGTCAATAACTACGTTCCTAAGAGTAAAGCAGGAAACTTATTGTCATTACCAGCAAGTGCGAGCGATGCTTTCCAACGATTCTTAGAGGAGAAAGGAATTGAGAGTACAAAAGCTACAATGCCTGAAGGAACTTTCAAAAGTACCTATAAAGTTGTAGCAGGAGATCGAATCGAAACCCTTGCAATGCTTTTCAACTGTAGTATCGAAGATCTAATGGCATGGAACGGTTTAAGAACGGCAGAAGTTACCGTGAACCAATCCATTACCGTTTATTTCCCCAAACAACCTGCAGCTAAGCCCTAGCCTACTGCTATTGTTAGAAGGAAAAATAAAAAAGCGGATGCTGAGGAGTCAGCATCCGCTTTTTCATTTGAACAAGAACAACAATTTTCCTTAATTTGGATTGATCTGTGAAGAATCAAAAGTTGTTTGATGCCATTCAGGATATTTATTCTTTAGCTCGTCATCATATTGATCTGCGTAGTTGCCAATTCTCAAGATCATAGCATGTGCTTCACTAATATCTAGCCCTTCGGTCTCTCTAAGTGTCTTTAGATAAATGTGCCCTTTATTGGTCGTAAAGGCTACGCCAAAGAGTTGATTATTCAATTGCAAAAGATCCATGGCCAAACGTCCTGCGTTCTCCTTTGGGACTTTCATGATAGGGGCTGCGACTTGGAAATAGATGTTTTTCTCTCTTTCCAAATAAAAAACATCTATCCAAATGGGAATTTTACCCTTGGTTAAGGTCCATTGACCTGGTTTCTTCCGACAGACCGTTGGGTCAAGTCCAATTTTAGTAATGGCTTTTTCTACAACTTGATAGTAATAGTGTAATTGTTCCATTGTTAGTATAGTATTTTGAGGTTTGGTAAATGATTCAATGGGTAATAAGAAGTACTCCCTTATACCAGCCTAGTGCCAATAATAGAGAGAGGCCAGTTTGGACTGCCCATTTAATCCCCACAGATAGCTGGGTTATTCTAATTCCGTAATCGATTAATAGGCCGCATAGGATACCAAAAGATCCAGCGATCAAAATAATGATGACGAGAATAAGACTCCCATCATTGCGTTCTGCGGCCTCCCTGGCGAATCCAGAGAGTGCTCTTAGAAATAGTAATAGGAAAAAGATATGGGCGTAGAATAGAGGAGAATGATAAATCTTCATAGTCATCTTAGGTATTTTAGGTACTCCAAAAGTATCCCAATACCTACCTGATGACTACTATTCTACAGTGAATACAGAAAGTAAGGTAGTGAACTAGCGACTTCTTTTACCGTAGCCTGGGCATCGCAAGTCTCCGAAGTAATATACTAAGCCTACCCCGAGGAACAGATAAGAGTCGTTGGTGCTGCTATCTCCACGCTGTCGACCTTCTTCGCCTAATGCTTCCTCGACCACGCCAGGGATTGTGATCGAGCGATCAGATAATTGTACGGCTAACTCACCTCGAGCACGAAGCAAATCACTTTCGTCCGGATAGATGGTACTTACATCATCAAGGTAGTCAGTAAAGGTTTGTCGAACGCTCAGCTCAAAGTTCAGACTCCATTCATAGTTGATATCCAATTTCAAGCCAATACCAAAATTCAGAGCGCCCTGCACCGTAAAGTACTCTTCACCTTTAAACTGTCCTTCGGTACCTAGAGCCCTCAGCTCATGCAATTCGCCATTCAACTCAGCCTGAGGGTTGAAGTAGAAAGCCGAAAGGCCTGCAAAGAGATAAGGAGTGAAATACTCTTCATTACTTCCATGCACATAAGGAAGGAAGTTGAATTCGAATTGCGCGGAAGCATCAATGATAGGCGATTCAAAACTCAAGTTTCGTGCCCGCTCATAGATGTTTTTAGAGTCGGCATCATCTGCTAGGATATAGCCATAGTTTCCGGAGAATTTTAAAGCTAGTCGGTTATTGAAGTTATAACGCGCGATCATCCCCGCAGCAAACTGAGGTTTACTGAGGTTGTAACTTGTATTCAAATCTCCAAAATAGTAACTAACACCGGCCCAAGGACCTGCCTCCCAGCCGCGCTGGGCTATACTGATTGTACTGATGGAAAGGAATAGTACAAGAAGAGCTATATTTTTCACCAAAGGTATATTTTGATCGTTCATGAGTCGATTAATCAACTGGGGGTTAAGAAAGTAGCATACTAAAATGCGCCCAAAGTTAGTATAAAACGGGGAAACCGGCAGCTATGGTATCAACTAAGCGTTAAAAAACCACTGCTTGCTAATATTTGTATTGGACAAGACTTTGGGCTTGCCAAATTAACCGAAACCATGAGGTGAAATAAGGGAAGGAAGTGAAAAAGCCGCCACAAAGCGCGGCGGCTTTCTATCTAGCATTACAAAAAATTCAATTAAGCGGTGCTCATGTTCCAAACCTAAGGGTTTGGGGTATCATTAAGCACGTTTCTGGAAAGAACGCTCATTAGATAGTGTCTGATTCGTCAAGGAATTGAAGACGTAACCTAATGAGGTGAAATGCTCCAAAACTCTTGGTAGAGCATATTCCAGACGTTCGATGGCCTTGATGTTGTCGTGAAATACGACAATTGATCCGGGGCCAGCGTTCTTTGTTACATTCTTTAAGCATTGTTCTCCAGTGATGTTGGCATCAAAGTCAGCACTTAGTACATCCCACATCACGATCTGATAATGTCTCATCAAGAACTGTGCCTGCTTCGGCTTCAAGCGACCATAAGGCGGTCTAAACAGAGTCGAATCCACCATGTTAGCACTATGGCGTACGTTGTGGAAATAGGGAATGTTATCTGTAGCCCAACCATCTAGGTGATTGAGGGTGTGACTACCGACGGTATGGCCATTTTCCACAACGGCATCAAATACATCTCGGTGTTTTCTGATGTTGTCTCCCACACAAAAGAAAGTTGCCTTTGCGTTGTAGGCTGCCAATTGCTCTAATACCCAGGGAGTTACCTCTGGAATAGGCCCATCGTCAAACGTTAGGAATAGTTGTTTTTCCTGGGTAGGGACACGCCAGGTGAAATTGGGAAACAAGTTTTGGATGAATTGGGGGGTCTTTACTAGGTACATAATAATTTGGGATTAATGTTCATGGATAATTAATAAATAAAATTTCAGCTATTTTGTTCAGAATCATGCTTTTATGACTCTGTTTTGGATATGCTTATCTGAACCAATGCTAGTGATCAGGTAAAAGAATTACACTTACTAGCAAAAGAGAAATAAGTGGTTCGACTGTCGGTTGACAGGATATAACTAGGGTAAAAGTTTGGTGTGGTTATACCGCGCATTAAATGCGTGGGAGGTCACTATTTTATACTATTTTTGCGTACAAACGATTCTGACCTCAATATTTCAAACTAAAGGGTTTAGAAATTTAAACGCGTTGAAGGTGGATAACGCTGCTAAAATTCTTGAAAAAAGCCGCGTTTTTTTGAATTTTTTTTCCTATCAGCCGCTTTTTATGTAAAAACCAAGCTGAGCAACTAAATTTTTGTTGCCGGAAAGGTCTTTTGTGCAAATAACATTTTTAATTGAATTACAGTCTTTGATACATGGAAAAACCGAGAGTTCGCTTTGCTCCAAGTCCTACCGGGGCATTACATATTGGTGGGGTTCGTACGGCATTGTATAATTACCTTTTAGCTAAACGCTATGCCGGTACTTTTATTTTGCGAATCGAAGATACAGATCAAACTAGATATGTACCTGGAGCTGAGAAGTACATTGTTGAGGCTTTGGAATGGTTGGGACTACAACCGGATGAAGGGCCAGGATTTGGCGGAGAATATGGGCCATATCGACAGTCAGAACGCAAGGGACTTTATGGACAATATGCGCAACAACTAATCGATAATGATAAGGCCTACTATGCCTTTGATACCCCCGAGGAATTGGATGCTGCCAGGGAAAAAGCCAAAGAAAGTGGGAATCATAATTTCAAATACGATTCCAGTGTCCGTGGACAAATGAGGAATAGTGTTAGCCTGCCCGAGGAAGAAGTGAAACGTTTGTTGGATGCCGGAACGCCTTACACTATTCGGCTTAAGATTCCTACTGATGAAGTAATCGTGATCCAGGATATTATTCGAGGGGAAGTGCGATTTCAAAGCAATGAACTAGACGATAAGGTCATTCTGAAAGCTGATGGAATGCCAACTTATCACTTGGCCAACATTGTGGATGATCATCTCATGGAAATAACGCATGTGATCCGAGGGGAGGAGTGGTTGCCAAGTACGGCTCACCACGTTCTCTTGTATAGATCCTTAGCTTGGGAGGATACGATGCCAAAGTTTGCTCACCTTCCTTTGATTTTGAAACCTACTGGTAAAGGGAAATTGAGTAAACGTGATGGTAATAAGTTGGGTATCCCTGTATTCCCCTTGTCTTGGGATGGAGATACACCTGAAGATTCTTTTACCGGATTCAAAGAATATGGCTTCCTACCCGAAGCATCCATCAACTTCCTGGCCTTCTTGGGTTGGAATCCAGGTACGGAGCAGGAGATATTTCTACTGCAAGAGCTTTGTGAAGCTTTCTCTTTGGAGAAAATTGGTAAATCGGGAGCTCGGTTTGATATCGATAAAGCCAAATGGTTTAATCAGCAATATATTATCCAATCAAGCAATGCTGAGTTGGCAGAATTGATTCGGCCAATGATAGAGGAGAAAGGGCATAAGGTGGAAACCGCTTTTCTGCAAGCCTTTTGTGGTATGATGAAGGAGCGGGTGAACTTATTGCCTGATTTCTGGGCAAACGGTTACTATTTCTTCTCTAGTGAATTGGAATACGAGGCAAAGCCAATCCGCAAGAAATGGAAGCCAGAACGCCGCGCCTTTTTTGATCAATTAAAGGCAGATCTGGCGACTCTCGATCCTTTTGAAGCAACTAATATTAAATCCACCATTGTTTCTGCTATGGAAGCTAATGGCTTTGGGTTTGGAGATGTATTGCCGATCGTAAGGGTAGCTGTTTCGGGGACAGTAAAAGGTCCTGATGTATTTGAAATGATGCAGCTGCTAGGATCTGAAGAGATTCAAGCTCGTTTGGAGAAAGGTTATGCGGCCTTTGATGAAATCAAGGCGGCTGTCCAATAAATCCATCGAGAGAGGTAGTCATTCGCCCTGAGGCTACCTCTCTTCACCGTTAAATAATTTCTTATTAAAAATAGTTCTCTCTTTAAATAGCGGAAAATCAGAAAGATGAGCTTGCGGAACTCCGCTGAATTAACTACTTTCGCAAACGCCCTCTGGCGCAAAATCATGTACAACCCTATTGACCTATGCCAAAGAAGAACAACTCAGATAAAAAACCCGATGTCCACAAAGAATTGAAGGGTTTTGATATCAAGATCAACGAGTTCGGTGAAATCAAAACCAACCTGGAAGTTGATCGCCTGAATCAATTTTTGGACGAAAACGTAGAAGATAAAAAACTCCGAGATAGAGAAGATCTCACCCATACCACCGAAGAAGAATAGAGTCAGCTAAGACTCAAATTTGCTGAAAAACAATGGTTTCGTGAATTTTTTAACATGGCTAATGCGATGTATTAGTCAATATTTAATAATTTGCATCCTAAGTATAGATGACAAAAACCGATTCCCCATGAACACGATTCCAGATTCCACCTCAAGCGTCTGCGCTTCCCGTATTACTACTACCTTCATTTGCCAGCATTTTTGATCCGTATTTTCCGAAATACCACTTATAATCCCTAGATTAAACATACGTAATATGAAGAACTCTTTACGGTACAAGGTACAGCTGCTCCTTTGTCTCTGTATCTCTTGTATGGTTGTTCCAACCGCCGATGTGGCCGCTCGAGCAAGTTCTGACCCAACTAAGCCTACCCCTGCTCCTCATCGCCAAATGGTGAATCCTCCAGAATTCACAGATCCAACTCCTGACGATATTACCATTAGTTGCTTAGCGGATTTGCCGCCGAAGATTACACTAACAGCGACTGATGATACAGATCTATCCTTCCCCAAGGAAATCACTCCTACGGATAGCCCTGACAGTTCTGCGATAAATATCTGTACCGGAGGCGTGATTGTACGTACTTGGACTGCCACCGATATGGACGGGATGATGACCTCTGTATCTCAAACGATTACCATTGAAGGGGATAATGAAGGACCTCCGATTATTCCTGCATTGAATGTGTTCAATGATACAGTAGCTTGTGAATTGAGTAAGTTGAGTGGACCGGAAAGTGCAGTTCGTTATGACGTATGGTTAAGTACACTAAGACTTGCTATCGGATCAAACTTCGTAGGGACAACGGATTGTTCTGGTCCGGATGATTTCACCGACAATGCACCAGCAACTTTTGACGAGGATTGTGCTACCTTAAATGTTTTGGTCACACTCATTGATGATTGTGGCAATAGCACTCAACAAACCATTACTTATACTACCATCGATACGGTAGCACCAGTGCTAATAGGAATTCCTACGGAAGAAACGCTCACTCTTTCCTGTGATGATCCAATTCCTCCCTTCCCGACTGTGACAGCCATGGACAATTGCGATTCCTCTCCTGAACTCAATTTCAGTGAGACGAATAGTCAAATCATGGATGGAACTTGCTCGGAGTATGAGTATAGCATAATTCGAACCTGGATGTCCGCGGATAACTGTGGAAACACCACTATATTCAAGCAAACGATTACAGTAGAAGATGATAATGCGCCGACCTTCACGGTACCCGATAATATTACCATTGACTGTACACAAGATCCTCTAGACCTTTCCATTACTGGAGATGTCCTAGATGCCATGGATAATTGTACACCGACGGATAGCGTGCGCGTCTTCTTCACAGATGCAGAAGAACCAGGTAGTTGTATCTATAATCGTACGATTGTCAGAACCTGGAGAGCTCGAGATCTATGTGGGAATGTAACGGGTAAAATTCAGACTATTATTGTTGCGGATATGCAACAGCCGACCTTCTCCGTACCTGCTGACATTACAGTGGATTGTGATGAAGCAAATGACTTAACTGTCACCGGCGAGCCTACGAATGTGGTAGATAATTGTGATCCTGCTCCGGCGGTAACTTTTTCAGATGTAGTGATTGATGGTTTGTGTGCTGATGATAGAACGATTCGGAGGACTTGGCGAGTGGCTGATGTTTGCGGAAATTTTACCGAATTAGACCAGGTGATCACTATTAATGATGAATTAGCGCCCGTCTTTGAGATGGAGGCTCAGGATCTAAGCATTTCGTGCCTGGACGGAACGGATCTACAGACTGCTTTCACCAATTGGATTGACGGACGAGCGGGTGCAATGGCAGAAGACAATTGTTCGGATCAAGAAGAATTGATTTGGATTGCGGTGAATTCTGGTACGAATAATTCACCTAGCCTTCCGGCTATTGCCTGTCCATCTCCGAACGACACGCTCCTATCTCAATCGGTAGACTTCATAGTAGAGGACCTTTGTGGAAATCGAGACACAAGTACGGCGGTATTCTCACTAGTGGATAATAATCCTCCTATCCTCATTTGTCCAGATGATGTTACCATCAATATAGATGGCAATGATTGCGATGCTACGGTAAGCCTAGTACCTCCACAGATCTCTGAGGAATGTGATATATTCTCTAGTCAAATTATTAGTTTGGCTGCCAATGCCACGCTTAGTTCCGATGCCGCGCCAGGTGAGGAAGGCGAGACACCCGTAAACCCGATAAACTTTGCTATACCCATCACCCAAAATCTACCGCTGAATGCGGTGGCTGATGGAACCCTCACTATTACTTTAACCAATGTTGATGGCGAGGAAGAGAATGAATTCTTCAATGTCTTTGGGGAGGATGGCACTCTGCTGGGAACTACCGCAGCTACCGATGCTCAATGCGGAAATTCGGTACAGCAATTTACGATTCTATCGGGCACATTCAACACCTGGGCAGCCGATGGAATCATAGAGATAGAATTGCAACCGAATATTCCGGCCGATGGCCGATTTGCTATTAACGCCATTTGTACTCCCACTGGAATGGTGGATGCGGACCTTAGTATCGAGGTAGAAGAGCTTCAAGGAATTAGCTATAGCTATCGTGTAGATCAAGGACCTACGGTATCCGTTTCACCGATCAGCACACAAATGGTCACCTTGGAAACGGGTAGCCACACTGTAACTTACTTTGTAAGTGATTGTGCTGGAAATGTTGACAGTTGCTCCTACAATATCGATGTTCTAGATAATATCCCGCCAGAATTAATCTGTCCTCCAGATATTATAATGAGTTTGGCGGCGGATTCCTGTCAGAAAACAGTGAGTTTGCCTTTACCAGCCGGAGCGACGGACAATTGTAATGCTTTTGGCGAATACCGCCAGCAATTGCCAATAGATACTTCCAGTGCATTGATTCCTTTTACGCTAGATCCTAATTTGAATGAGTATCTGGCCGATGAGCGAACCTTTAACTTCAATTCAGTAGCAGCCAATGCTATTGGCCCAGCAACCTTTATGTTGAGTTTTCAGGGGGACTTCAATAGTACTGATGCCTTTGTGGAAGTATTCGGAGAGGATGATAGTTTACTGGGACAATCCACCGTTGGGGATGCAACTTGTGGCACAGCTGGGATGCTGAGCATTACGATTCCGGCAGCGACCTTCAATGCCTGGGCCGTCGATGGAGTGGTAAGCATTCGAGTGGCGCCCAAAGAAATCAATGTACCACCAGGTGTCTCAGGCGATGGTATCAATCCTTGTGATACGGATGCCGTCACTCAAAATGGAGATACAGATGGGACGAGTTTCATGTTTGGTACATTAACGTACTCGAGCCTCACTCCTTCTTATTATTCAGAAGGTGCTACCACTATCCCATTGACCACTATGCAGGAACCGGCTTTCTCTCCCCAACATGTATTCAATTTGGGAGATACAGAGGTCTTCTACATCATAGAAGATGCTAGTGGAAATCCGGATACTTGTAGTTATATGGTTACGGTTGAAGATACTACTCCACCCGTGGCATCTTGTCAAGAGATTGGTAATTTAAGTATCACGCCTTCTGGTTTAGTGGATGAAGTGTTTGATGTATCAGATGTGAATTTGGCCAGTACAGACAACTGCTCAATTGATACCATGTTTATCACGCCGAGCAAGTTTACCTGTGCAGATGCTGGAAGTACAGTAGATATCGTGCTTACGGTCAGAGATGGGGCAGGATTAGAATCTACTTGTGCCACGACTTTCGGTTTAACCCTTGAGCGTCCAGAACCGCTAGCGACACCAAATCTTTGTGGAGGAGACACTTTATTCTTGTTTGCTAACCCGCCATCACCGGGCAGTGAAGGTTTCCTTTACGAATGGTATCTGAATGATATTTTCTTTTCCGCCGATGAGAATCCCGTAATCCCCAATGTTGATGGAAGTTTATCTGGTGTCTATAAGGTTGTAGTCGAAGGAATTACGGGTTGTCGTTCGGAAGGTACGGTACTGGTAAATGTCGAAGAAATTACGTATCGACCAGAAATTGCGACCAACACTTCTATATGCAGCACGGATGATATTGTGTTAGGGGTCATGGACTTGCCTCCGGACAATGACGTGACTTATCACTGGTATCAAGGCATGCCACCGAATGGAACCTTGTTGGGCTCTACCGCAGAACCTAGCTTTACCGTCGCTGGACCTCATGCCGTCGGAGATCAAGATTTTTACTTGATTGTTGAATCCAATGAATGTGCCTCTGCCCCCTCCAATGTGATGCGCATTCAAACAGTGGAAAAGCCGATCGTTGAATTAATTTTTGCAGATACCTCAATTTGCGAAGGGGAGTCGATCAACCTAGGTACCTCCACGGTTGGGCCAGAGTTGTCTTACAGCTGGAGCGGGCCGAATGATTTTTCCTCCAATGAGCAATTTCCTGAGCTAGGGCCTTTGGATGAATTGGATGAAGGCTTCTATTTGTTGAGCATTAGCAAAGGAGGATGTGTTTCGGACCAAGCTAATGTAGAATTGAATATCCGGGCAAAACCGGAACAACCGACGATAAGTTCTAATGGTCCTATCTGTCGAGATAATACCTTGAGTTTTTCCACTTTGTCAAGTGGGGCAAGCGCCTATCATTGGATTCAAGATGGTAACAATGAGTTTGTGACGACTAACCCAAGCTTTAGTGTACCTAATGCAGATGAAGGAGATGCAGGAACCTGGCAGCTCTTTATTGTTAGAAATGGTTGCGAATCTGATTTGTCCAACCCAACACAAGCTGTTGTCAATCCGCGGCCAACGGCAGGAGCTGCTGCTCTTCCTAATCCCGTGTGCCAAGGTGGAGATATTGTATTACAAGGGACTTCCGATCTTGGAGGTGTAATCTTTCAATGGAACGGTCCGGGACTAGACACGGAACAGACTATACAGAATCTAACTTTAACAAATGCTTCCTTTTTGGACCAAGGAAGTTACCAGCTGAAGGTAACCTCTTTGTCAGGGTGTGCAGATACTACTTCAATTTTTGTACAGGTACTGGAAGGGATCAGTCAAGTTGATCTGAGCTACTCCGCTCCAAATTGTTTTTATGCTCCTACAAATGTGGAACTCACCGCCTTGACCTTCCCCCCAGATGATGGGAGTTACAGTTATTCTTGGTCTGGGCCGAATAATTTCCAGTTTGAAGGTAGCAATGCTACCATTCCCGGAGCAACCGGAGCGCAGTCTGGAACCTACTCTGTGTCCGTTACTACCGCAGAGGGCTGTTCGGTGGTGGAGAACCTTTTTGTAGAATTACAAGATGCTCCGGAACGTCCCGTAAGACCATTTACGCAGGATGGGGTTACCGCCTTCTGTAATGGAGAGGAGATAACCTTATTCACAACAGACTACAATATTCCTGGGCGTGACGTCACCTACTTCTGGCAAAAGGGAAACCTGTCAATGGTTACGACCGAAGAGCGTTCCTTAACGATTGATGCGGCAGATCTGACGGATGATGGCGATTATAAAGTATATGTGGTAATTGATGGCTGTGCCTCCTTGGAATCCGATCTTACTAATGTGACCGTACATCCTATTCCGAATATTGAAGCTTCTTCCAATAGTCCTGTTTGCAGAGGAGACAACATTCGCTTATCTGCTTCTTCAACAGATGGTGCTGAGTATAAGTGGAGTGCTGATGGGTTTGAATTCAGTTCTTCTATTCAGTTTCCTTCTTTCAGCTCCGATAATCAACCCAATGAAGATGGGACGTATAAAGTAGTTTCTGTGGTGAATGGTTGTCCTTCAGACACAGCAAGAGTCGAGGTTAGGGTTAAGCCTAGACCGTCTGTGCCGATGATCAGCAACGATGGCCCGCATTGTATCAGTCATCCTCAGGCAGTTTTGACCCTGCGTCTAAGTGAAAATAGTTTGACGGATGGAGCGGTATATAGCTGGTTTGATAGCTTTTCAGAAGACCCTCTAGAAACACCTGATACGAATCGAGTATTCTCCTTTACCGATTTTACCAATTACACAGGCGATGGCACATTCCCATTCTTCGTCAATGCGACTTTGGACGGATGTACCTCTACCAGGAGTGATACAACTTTTGCCCAATTGAATCGAATCCCATCGAGTCAAGCCTTTGCGGGGATAGATACTTCGATTTGTTTGGGAACTCATCGTCTCAATGCGGAAATGCCTAGTATTGGTACTGGTAGGTGGACACTTGTCTCTGACGCTCCCGATATTATTATTGCTAATAATACGGAGGCTAGTACCAATGTGAGTGGTCTACTGCGTAGGGAAGAACCTTATATTTTCCGCTGGACTTTATCTAATGGAGCCTGTGTCAATTATTCATCTGATGAAGTAGAGATTGCTGTTCGACAAGGGGAGGAAGCTGTTGCTGGAGATGATATTCTTGCCTGTGAAGATGAAATTGTGAACCTGGGCGCGTCTCCACCTTCAGAGGTGGGAAGTGTTGGTACTTGGACTCAGCCAGAGGCGCAGCGTATACTGGGGGTAAAGATTGAAGATGATACTATGGCCTCGTCCTTAATCACGGGACTAGAGCCGGATAACATATACATTTTTACCTGGACCATCAATACCGTTTGTGGACGAGATAGCTCCGATGTACTGGTGATTATATCTGATCCGCAGCCGGATGCTGGCATGGATGCCATAGCCTGTAATGATGAGGCTATGACTATTCTAGAGGCTGTTCCTCCGACGCAAGGTAGTGACGGGCAATGGGAAGCGCTCAACCCCGCGGCAATAATTGACGATTTTGACAATCCGCTCACGATGGTAAGCAACCTCAGCCCAGGTGAAAATCAATTCGTTTGGACTATCGATGAAGGATTCTGTGGAGAAGGCTCGAGGGACACGGTTACCGTATTCTACAAAGAAAATCCGATCGCCAATCCCGATGTTATTCCGATTGGTTTTCAAAAGGAAGCGGAATTGGGACTCACTGCTAATGATATTTTGGTTCCAAATACTACGGTTGATATTGTTGATCCACCTACAGAAGGAACCGTTATTGTGGATGACAATGGCATTGTTCGCTATACTCCTCCACCTAATTTTGTAGGTACAGTTGAATTCACGTATCAATTGCTGAGTGAGGGATGTGAGGCGCCAACGGCTTTAGTTACCTTATTAGTAGGAGGGGATGCCAGTTGTAAGGCTCCTTCTATCATAACGCCGAATGGAGATGGAATCAATGATGCCTTTATTGTCCCTTGCCTGCTGGATGAGCAAGAGTTTTCAGCTAGCCAAGTAATCATCTTTAACCGTTGGGGCGACGAGGTATTTAAATCAGAAAGTCCCTATAAGAATGATTGGCAAGGAACGTATAGCGGAGAGAATCTACCGGATGGTACTTACTTCTATATCATTATCTATGGCGATGGGCGAGAACCTGCAAATGGTTTTGTTTTGATCCAACGTTAAAGTCACCCTATGAATCCTTACAAAATGAAAAAACTATACCTTTTACTCGCCTGCCTTGTTTGGGGCCTAGGGCTTGAAGCCCAACAGGAGGAACATTTTTCGCAGTTCATGTATCATAAAATGGGCCTCAACCCCGCCTATGCAGGGAATCAGGATGGCGCCTCTATTACAGCCTTGACCCGTAATCAATGGTTGGGCTTAGATGGAGCTCCGGAGACCCAACTGATCTCCTTTAATACGCCCATGTGGGGCAAGCGCCTTGGTGTTGGCGCTACGATACATCGGCAAACGCTTGGTGTATCGGAAATGCTAACTACAGAAACAGCATACGCCTATCGCCCGAATTTGGGGCCGGGAACCTTAAGCATTGGAATTATGGCCTCAGTTAGATTTCTACGAATCAACTATAGTCAAACGGAGGCTATTCAATCTAAAGATATTGATACCGCCATTCCTGCTGATCTCCAGAGTAAGTTTGTTCCCAATTTCGGGGCGGGTATATATTACAGCAGCAAACGTTTCTATTTAGGAGTTTCTGTACCTCGTTTGCTAGAAAATAATATCGATCTGGCCGATGGGGATGTCACTATTTCTAAAGAAGTACGTCATATATATGGTATGGCTGGCTTATTATTTGATTGGGGAGATAATATTCAGGTACAGCCGCAGGTCTTGTTGAAGTACGTGGATGGAACTCCATTCGATGGAGATGTGAATGTTAACTTCATCTTCAATAACAAGGTAACGGCTGGACTGGGCTATCGATTAGGCGGCTCGATCAGTAGTGGGATTGGAGAGTCAGCAATCGTGCTTTTCGGGGCTCAAGTTACAGAAAGCCTTTTATTAGGAATCTCCTATGATGCAACGCTTTCGGAACTTAGATCGTATAACAGTGGAAGTATAGAAGCTGTCGTACGTTATGTCATCGGTGGGCGTTCGGAAGGAGAGCGTTTTGTGAGTCCAAGATTCTTTTAATTATACGGACCAATTTTACCATAAATTAGCATTTGCAGCGATAGCTGTCTATACGGGTACTAAGTACGGAAAACATCGACCAACAAGTAAGACTGCACCAACACTTGATCTTAGATCACCCCTTTGTAAGTGTTTGGACACGTTAATAGCAACTGATATCGTTCTGATACTGACCGTCCATCAACAGGTTTTTATCTAAATCCTGTTACTCCTTAGTGGACAGACCTATGACCTACAACACTTTTACCTATTTAACCAATTGGACAAAATGACATCTAAGTTCTTCTACCCACTTATAGTGCTAATTTGCCTACCCTTAATTCTGCCCGCTCAGCGCAAGAACAAGAAATTTGAGGCGCTTTATGGCAGAGAGGATTATCGTAAAGACATCCGGCTTTCTAATGCGAGCAATATCAATACCGATGGCATGGAGTTTTCTCCCGTGCTGTATGGGAATGGTATTGTGTATGTTTCTCGTCGTAAGAATGGCCCAATTGATGAAAATACTGGCCAAACCTTTTATGAGTTATTCTACGCTGAATCAGACCCTAATGGACAACCTATAAAAGGGCAAAATTTCTCTGTGGAGATCAACTCTCATTTACATGAGGGCCCAGTATCTTTCAATCGACAAGGGAATGAGATTTTTTTTACTAGAAGTAACCAGCGTCTAGGTTTAAGTAAAGCGGATAAGAAGGGCCGTGTTCGCTTGAAAATTTACAAAGCCGATAAAGGGTATTTTGATTGGGAGAACATCGAAGAATTACCGTTCAATGATAACAGCTATTCCTGTTTACACCCCGCGTTGTCCGCTGATGGGAAGAGGTTATTCTTTGCTTCAGATAAGCCTGGGGGCTTTGGTGGAATGGACATTTATTTTGTAGAAAAAACCAGTCGAGGATGGTCCGCGCCTATTAATCTGGGCCCTGAGATCAATACGCCGAAGAATGAGGTATTTCCATTTTCTCATGAAAGCGGGACCCTGTTTTTTGCTTCTGATGGACATGAAGGCTTAGGTGGGTTAGACATCTTTATGATCGACCTGAGTGACCGTAAATGGGGGCGAGTGATCAATCTAGGCTTGCCCTTTAATTCCCCAAAAGACGATTTAGGATTGGTTCTGAGGTCAGACGGTACCAGAGGATACTTTACCTCTAATAGAGAACAGGATAATCGCGGGCAAGATGATATCTACCTGTTTGATGCGCCAAGTGGCTTGAAGGGGATAGAACTACCTGAGACGAATAATACACTAGTTTCAGTCTATGATGTCGAGTCTAGCCGACGGATTATGGGGGCAGGAATCAGGGTTTATGAACTTTCTGCCGATGGTATGGCGGATAATGATGAATTGTATAATTTAGAGATGTTGCCCAATGAAAAAGGAGAAGTTTCTTTAACCTTCGTTCGTAAGAAAGATGAAGAATTGGGAGATCCTCAATACGTAACAAATCGAAATGGAGAAACAGTAATACCATTCGAGGTAGAAAAATCCTTTCTGGTGCTCATCACTAAACGTGGTTATAAGACTAAAGAAATCAAATTCACTTCTACGGGGCAATTGCCAGTTCGTCCACTTGAGGTGCTGATGGAACCTAATAACTGCTTAACACTTGCTGGAGATGTGGTGGTAGAAGGTTACAATGTGCCGGTAACCAACGCTCGGGTTCAAATTACCAATAACTGTACCGGGGAAGTGTCAATTCTTAATACGGATATTCAAGGGAAATTTGAGCACTGTTTGGAAATCGGATGCAACTTTGCCATCCGAGTGATCAAACAGGGGTATGATGAAGGACTCAGTTCCGTTTCGACGGAGGGGATTAGAGGGAATAGGTATATAGCGGCAGAGATCAGTATGAAAGTGAAATCACTCGACCTACTGAAAGAGCCGATCTCTGTCGGAACTGTGATTGTGCTAGATAATATTTACTATGATTTCAATAAATCAGCCATTCGATCTGGGGAAGCCAGGGACTTAAAGGCCTTAGCTAAATTGATGAAGCGCTACCCTAGTATGGAAATTGAATTGGGAGCACATACAGACAGCAGAGGAGAAAATGATTATAACCTAAAGCTTTCCCTGAAGCGGGCAGAATCAGCCAAGGAATTCTTGCTTCGACAGGGCGTCAAATCTCACCGTATTCAGGTGTTTGGCTACGGAGAGGCTTATCCTCGTAATCACTGTGTGGATGGTGTTGATTGTGCGGAAGCGGAGCATAGCTTTAATCGTAGGACAGAAGTGAAGGTTACAAAGATAGATGAGAGTGTGCGTCTTGAATTCAAAGGACCAGATAGCCGCAGAAATTAATAAGCAGTAGATAAATACATTTTTTCATTAAAACTTGAACAAGATGGCAATCATGAAAGTTATCGAAGTACTGGCTGAATCTGACAAAAGCTGGGAAGATGCAACGAAGCACGCAATCAAGAAAGCGTCAGAATCTGTTAAGCATATCCGTTCTGCCTTTGTACAGAGTCACAGTGTTACGGTAGAAGATGGAGAAGTTTCCAAATTCCGAGTAAACGTAAAGATTACTTTTGAAGTGAAGTAATCTCCGAGTAATGGTGGACTTTTGTATCAGTACGGACTAAACTAGATAACCGCAGGAACATTGAAAACGAAAAATAATCCATTCCCCAACTTGGATGAAACTAGTGTTGTGAATGGAACCTTGGCAGTCTTACTTTTGTAAAAGTCCACTTACCTTTGGAAGGGCATGAATATCTACTATCGAGATACCGTCAATTTCATATCGAAATTCACTTTTAAACGTTTTTGGAATGCGCTCCTAGTTACGAGTTCTTTTTATATCAGTCGCTGGCTGAAGAAGCCGATGCAATGGGGCTTGCCCTTCACGATATCTATTGAACCTACCACTGCCTGTAATCTAGGGTGTCCCGAATGCCCTAGTGGACTCAAGGCTTTCTCTCGCCCAACTGGAAACCTTAAGGCTGATTTCTTTCGGAAGACTATCGACGAATTGCATGGACACCTCCTCTACCTCATCTTCTATTTTCAAGGCGAACCTTATATCAACCCGAATTTCTTGGACATGGTCAAATACGCGCATGAGCGTAAGATCTACACAATAACCTCCACTAATGGACATTTCCTTAACGATAAAAATGCAGAGGCTACGGTTCGTTCTGGTCTAGATCGATTGATTATTTCTGTAGATGGAACAACACAAGAGGTTTATCAGCAATATCGACGACAGGGGAAATTGGAAGTGGTTTTGCAGGGGGCTCGAAATATTGTGAAGTGGAAAAGAGAGCTCAAGTCGAATACACCACATATTATATTCCAATTTCTTGTAGTGAGGCCTAATGAGCATCAGATCGATGAGGTGTACCAACTAGCTGATGAAATAGGAGTGGATGAAGTGAAGCTTAAGACTGCGCAGGTTTACGATTATGAGTTCGGAAATGATCTCATTCCTACCATTGATAAATTCGCTCGTTATCGGCAGGGGACAGATGGTCGTTATACGATCAAGAATCAGTTGTTGAACCACTGCTGGAAACTTTGGCATTCATGTGTCATTACCTGGGATGGAATGGTTGTACCTTGTTGCTTCGATAAAGATGCCATTCATCGACTTGGGGATTTAAAGGAGAATGCCTTTTCTAATATTTGGCAGGGACCTTCTTATCAGAAGTTTAGAGATCAGATTTTCCAAGGGCGAGATCAGATTGACATTTGTACCAACTGTACAGAAGGATGTAAGGTTTGGCACTGATAGGTACTAAAAGAGCCAGTAACAGGCCATTTCGCCGCATTTTTCAGATTTTTTACTTTTTTCTTCGATTTGGCCTTTAATTCAAAGTGAAGGCTAGTTTTATCCTAACATCCTACGAATTGTTTCTATTCAGTTGCGTTTCTAGTTACTCTACTTTAGTAATCAATGGGTTATATATGTTGATTTTCTTGCCATCCTAGGAGTTGTTCACATTATGATAAATTAACATTCCGCGGAGAAAAATTTTACTAACAATTAATATGAGAGGTGAATTTGGAGCTTTTAGCCAGGTTTTGCCAAAGAAAATCCTTTCATTTATTGAATGTTCATAATTGAAATGACGATCAACACCTGATATCTAGTAATAATCTTACGTGTTCAAAAAATAGTTATCCACACGTTTTCCACAAATGTTTGTGGAAAGCTGAGGGCGTTTTCCACAGGGTTTTCCACAAGTCGTTGATATAGATACAGGTAAGAGCGTTAAGGAAGTGCTAAAAATGACGGGTTTTCTGCATTTTTAGGTCTGTATTATTTGTGTCTTATAGAAAAAAGTGCGATCTTTGTACTCACGGCAATACTTTGCCCTATAGTTTCATCCCATGCTACTATAAACCTCCAAGTAAACGTTAAATAAGACGTCCAAACGAGATTCTGGAAAACCACTATTACTGATCAAATAGGTCTCATTTTACAGGAGATCTAGTCTTGATTCTTAACAGCCAACCCTATACCAAACCGCCCCAATCTCTCCTGTGGAGAAATCCATCGTTCTAAGGTCAGGGGCATGGTAACAAAGTTGAACATTATCAGTTGGTATCATTTGATATCGACCCTAAAGAGCTACGGCAAATAACGAGAAAACTACCAAGTTCGCTTTTGGGATCCTCCAAAGTGAACAATCAGTTCTTATAGTTACTTGCTTGTATATTGAGAGGCGACCAGCGCATAGCCATGTTCGCGTAGGACATGACTGGTCGAATGGTGAAAATAAACGAAGCTATGAACATTTATTCGGTTCCCATTACAAAACGGCAGCGCAATGATTTTTTACAAAAGTATTTTTTCGGGTAGGCTAGATTTCGGCACCCCACGTAGTTTCCAGCAGGTAATCAAGATGTTTGAGCATCGAAAAGAGAATTACTATAAGTCTGAAGTCATTTTCGAAATTGAAGATATCTTTTCGGAAGAGGACTCCTCATTAAATATTCCACGACATATTGCTCAAGTGCAGGATAAGTTCTGGCGCAATACGGTTAATCTGCTGAAGAATATCTCTCAATATGCAGTCTCGGGGGACCTAAATGCTTGGTTAATAGAGGATGGTAAAATTTTGCGCGAAGCTAGAATTGAACCGGAAAGTGATAAGTCTGCCGTTAGAGCCTTTATACAAGGAAGGGAACTGATCAATGAAAATGGAAAGGAAACTGAAGCTAAAGCTGCCTTAAGCCGTGCCATCGAGAAATTCGAAAGGCATTCTACTGCTTACGAACGCCGTGGTTTCGTTAACTATAGATTGCGCAACTATTCTGATGCTCTATATGACTATAGTAAGAGTATAGACATCAACCCTCGCAATGCGGAAGCGTATTTTGGGCGTGCTTTTGTGCATATTGCCAATGATGAAATCCAGCAAGCTATTACGGATTTTCAGGGCGCCCTTAAAGTATCCATTCCTTTGCAGCCAATATACTGGAAGATCCGAAGAAGAAAAGCGGAGTGCCATTTCAAGTTAAATGAAACAGAGGAAGGTATTAAGGATCTTAAACTGTTTGCTCGCCGTAAGTTTACAACGGACAATCCTAATTATCAGTGGAGAAGAAAGGTGTTGTTTGATCTTGGTAATGCCTATCTGTCAATCCAAGATTTCGAAGCAGCACAAGAAGCATTTGGAGATAGCTTGGCTTGCCCAATGGGAAGAGCCGAAATTTCTGACTCAGAATTGCTTCTATTCAGAGGGATGGCTGCTCAGAAGGCAGGTTTGGGAAGCTTTGTGGAAGACTGGAAAGAGGCAGCTGCGAAAGGATCTGTAAGAGCTTCCGAATTATTGAATGCTGTTGCTGTCGCTTCTTAGAAGCTCAGTGCTGTCGATAAATAAGGGCGCTACTGGAACGGAATCGATAATCGTTTTTACCTCCGGTTTATCCGGCTTATCAGGTCGAGGCGGTTTATCTAAAGAATCCCGTTCTAGTCGCGCCCTTACTAGTAATATGGAATCCGTTAAGCGGTTAGCTTCTTCCAAAACTTCATCTCGGCAACGTTCATCTAGAATTCGTTTATATTCTTGAATTCTTTCTTCCACCTGTTTTTCAATATAGGCCATACGTTCGCCCTTCACTCCTCCATCATCCCCGCAAGCTGTAAAGCTAATCAGGCCTACTCCTATGCATACGATAGCTAATGCCCTTGATCTCATTGTTGCTGTTTAATTCTTGCTCTCAATCGTACCTCCTCCTCCAATCGGGTTGTGATTAGTGAATCTACAGCCTGTGCCACGGAGGCTTCATATCTGGCTTCGCACAGGCTATCCCACTGTGGACGTAGAACTTCAATTTGCTTTATGTAAAGGGAATCCATCAAGGCTCGCTCGTTGGAGCTCAAACGTACCTTTGCTTCGCTATTTTTCTTCCCTCCACAGGCCGAAAGGAAGAAGAGGAGTAAAAATAAGACACTAAAACCTAAAGATAATTTTGCTTTCAATAGATGCTTTTTCATTAGGCATTCCCATTTTCACGCTGTAGCACATCATTGGGGTCTTCAGGAGCCACATCAATGACTTTTTTCCTAAGCTCAAAGTTCTTACCCAGATATACCTTACGCACCATTTCATCAGCAGCAAGTTCTTCCGCTGTTCCAGCCTTTAGAATATTACCTTCAAACATCAAGTAGGCACGATCTGTAATGGACAGCGTTTCCTGCACATTATGGTCAGTGATCAGGATGCCAATGTTTTTAGTTTTAAGCTTTGCTACGATATACTGGATGTCTTCTACGGCAATTGGATCAATCCCGGCAAAAGGCTCATCTAATAGTATGAAATTTGGGCTAGTAGCCAGGGCCCGCGCTATTTCCGTTCGTCTTCGTTCTCCACCCGAAAGGGTATCTCCTCGACTCTTGCGTACCTTATGTAATCCAAACTCTTCAATTAGTTCCTCCAGGCGATGAGCCTGTTGTTGAGGATCAAGGTCAGTCATTTCTAGCACTGCCTTAATATTATCTTCCACACTAAGTTTTCGGAATACAGAGGGTTCTTGCGGTAAATAGCCAATGCCATTTTGTGCCCGGCGATACATCGGCAATTCCGTGATCTCCTCGTCATTCAAGAAGACCGACCCTTCATTGGGCTTAATAAAGCCTACGACCATATAAAAGGTGGTGGTTTTCCCCGCTCCATTAGGCCCCAGCAGGCCTACAATCTCTCCTTGGTTTACCTCAATCGATACACCTTTTACCACTTTACGGCGGCCATATATTTTGACTAGCTCTTTACTTCTAAGAATCATTAATCTATATATTCTACTTTTCGCAAAAATCTAAAACCAACTGTGACTTCAAGGGTTAGGTTTCGGATTTGGCGTTCTGGAATGGTTCTATTCGTTCCTGTGAAAGGATCCTGAACATTAGGTATGGCAGGTTGTACGTATTGGAAAGAGAAATCTGGATTCAAGGTAAATTCAAGAACCAATCCAATGAATTCGGTAAACGGAAACTCTACACCACCACCGACGGTCACTCCATAATTGATCTCATTGATGAATTCTGGCTCGTCGATCGGGAATATCGCAAAAGCGGGATTTCGCTCGATAAACTCTCTAAACTCCCCTAGATTGGTGTTGAGGGTATAATCCCCTCTAATGCCTAATAGATAAAACCACTTACTATTCGAGGTGCCTAGATCAAATTTCTGCTTGGCGCCTAGCGTTAGAGAAGCATTTCTAAAAATAAATTGGTAAGTCGGGGCTCTAAAGAAACCTCCATTTAAAGAATTGCGAAATAATCGATTCCGAATGGCACTTCCTTTTTCATGGAAACCTGCTTGGGCAAAAAGTCCAAAGGAGTTTTCCTCGGCAATGGATTCCACAAAGGCAATTCCATGATATCTAAACAAGGGATCTCGATCCAATGATTGCCACTGCTGGGTACCAATGGTCAATCCTCCTTTTAGTCCAAAGTAATAGCCCTGTGCTTGTCCGATTTGAATACAACATAGCAACAGGATAGGCAGTACAAATCTCTGCATAGTTTAATTTTTCTCAAAGTTAGGGTTTTTATTGCTCTCTCAATTCTTGTGCTATGGGAAAAATTGAGAGAGCAATCTTAGGATTACTTAACCCGGAGGCGCATCCCCTTCTTGATATTATTATTGGAAAGCTTATTCAGCTTCTTCAGTTCTGCTACCGTAGTGTCATACCGTCGGCTGATGTTCCACAACGTGTCCCCTTCGGCTACTGTATGATAAGCCGCACCCGATGCTGGCGGTTTGGGCACTGAAGGGCCTTCTTCCGGGCTTAATTTGTCTTCTCCAAATACATCTTCTTCCAAAGGATCTTTTTCCTCCTTGACTGGCTTAGGAATACTTGGTGCAGTTGGCGTATCATTTAGCGGTGGATCTGTTTTCTGAGTAGGCCTGTCTGGTATCGGCTCAGAGGGTATATCCCGTGCTGGAGGATTGGGCTCTGGAGAGATCTCGGGCAATGTACCTTCATCTCTACCAGGAGGTGTACCATCCTCCACTCTAGAGGGAGGAGTTGTATTGGTCTTGGTAGAATCCACTTTGGGTAGCGGCTTAGGTGGTGGCGGCGGTGGTGGTACATCTCCTTTCCTTCTCAATCGCGGAGTATTCTTTACCTTTCTACCGCGGATCTTGATCTCCTCACCAATAGCGGGTTCTGTCCCCGGACTCATTCTATTTCGTTTGTATAGTTTCGATAACTTGATGCCATACCGTTGTGAAATGCTGGCCATATCATCGCTGTAATCATTGATCTTATGGTATATTTGGCGCCCTCGAAAAGCTCCTCTTTTTGGTTGAATATATACCCGTGATCCCTCGGCCAAGGGCTCGTCGGAATCTTCATATATTTCGTTATACTTCAGGATATTTCTTACCGCTACATCCGTTCGTCGCGCAATATCAGCTAGTGTCTCATTCTCTTCGGTCATGGTGTATTTTACATCATTGGTGCTGAGAATGGCTGCAGCAACGGCATCACTAGGTGTATCCAGATCCAAAGTAGACATGCGATCATACTTGTATAGCTCATAGCGATCGATCAAATCGATCAGCTTTTCTGCATAGGTTGCACTGGTAGCATATCCCGCTCGCTTTAGCCCCCGCGCCCAACGGCGATAATCGGTTGGTCTAAGTCGAAATAGAAATCCGTATCGACTTTCTTTTCTTGGATCGCGAAGGAATTCAGAATGAGCAATGTAACAGGCCGCTACTGACCTGTAACTTCTGAAGCAACTCTTGATCAGCTTCCCGCGTTCATCATAATCATCATCTTCACGGTATACTTTTTTTCCAGGCCAATTACTACCACATTTAATACCGAAATGATTATTGCCTCTCCGCGCGAGGTAGCTTCTTCCCGCATTGGATTCAAGCAGCCCCTGTGCCAGCTTGATACTTGCTGGTACACCTGCTCGTTCCATTTCTTCGATAGCAATTTTATGGTACTTGCGGATATATTCTAAAAACTCCAAATTTTGGTTCTGCCCAAAACACGATTGGGTAAAAAGAAAGAGGGTTAATAAGGTTGTACTGAGGATTCGGACTAACATATCTATTGTTTTATGGGGATAACGTCTAACTATCAAATGCTCATTGACTAAAAGTGTTGCAAATGCTTCATTTCAACATCAATCATCATGCAAACAACGTTTAAGCCCATGATTTTCGGGTAGTTATTTAACCAAATTATCATTTTTTTAACAATAGGGCTCTACTTTGATGATAATCAAAGGAATACTAATCTCCTAGTAGCTCCATGTGAGCTATTTCTATTCTTCGCTCCCTATCACGTACAATACGCAAGGAGATTTGGCTTGTTGCTATTGATTAGGCGAAAAGTGCAATAAGAAAAGAGATGACAGTAACTATAAATCCAACTAGGAAAATGTTGTAAGAAACACTCAAGAAACGATATTTCTTATCCAGAACTTTGCCCAGGAAATAAAGATCTCTAGCCATGTTCCCGATCAAGGACTCACTATCGCGGAACATTCGATCTACGGCTACTTCATACTGGTCTAACTCCAGTTCCACAAAGTTTCCAAAGAAAACAACATTATCAGGAGAGGGGACGGGTTCGTCGGTGTCGACCTGGCCTGAGGTTACTCTAGGGCGTGCTGCGAGTATAGCAAAGGTCAATGAAGTAAGGCCTGTGACCAAGAATAAGACTACCGGGAGCAGGATCATGGGCTGAGTTTCAGCAATGTTTCGATACGATAACAAAGTGATCAGTACACTAATGAGGATGGTATTGGCGCTGATCATGATACGAGCCTTATCATCCGCGATGGAACTGAGGTGGATATGGTTTCTGTAATTTGTACGAAAGTAGGTCTGGATCGTCCGGATAGTGGCCTCATTCTCTAGACCGCGGAAAGGAGCGCTTACTTCTTTAGATTGACCAAGGGGAGTTACACTACGGGCCGTTTGCTTCTCCTTTTGTTGCTGCTGCAGCAGGATATGTTGAGCGAGATTCTGCCCATATAATTGATGGGCTAGCGGCGTGTTGAATTGTATACTTAGCAACTCATTCAATTGCTGCTGTGCCCACTCGAGTTTCGAATATTGCTGACCAGTGGCCCATTCTCGTTCCAGGCGAAGCAGATGATGTTGCTGCGGATAACTTTGTCCGTAGGCAATACTAAGGTAAGCGTCTTTAATGACCCGGGAAATCGGCGACTTAGGAGCATCGTCAGGAGGTAAGCCTTCTAGAACAGCTCTCCCTACCTCATCAGGTACTTGCTGCTCTACTAGAAACTGTTGAACCAATTCTCTAGTCTTACGGATTGGATTATTGTATTGTAGCCAGTAGCCACTAGTGTAAAACCACGCTCCGATCTCAACTGCTTCTCGCTCGGCTGGGGACAGATCTAGTTTTATGGCTAGGTCATCTGCTCGCTCCGCCATAGCTTTGGCAAAGGCAAAATGATGGAAGACCATACGGCTTGAGCCGTGGGTCTCAAACAATTGCCATATATGATCTGCCAGTTGTGGCCAACTTTCCTGCTGAGGAGGAGAATCCAAGGGCTGTCCTTCCATAATTGAATGGCTAGTACAGGGGGAAGATACGAAAATTAATATCACCTATCACTAAACGTGCGGGGCCTCCTTGACCTCAATCATCCCATTTTGATGAACTAAAGCAAATTCGCGACGCCCGGCTGCCGTAGTAATGGCAACCACGGAGGGTTTAGAAGGAAAACGTTGAATAATCCGTTGATATTTCAAATCATAGATCTCTCCTGAAGTATCTCCTGCAATCAAAAGGTTTCTACTACCGAGAAAGCTTATGTGTTTAGGCTGGACTACTTTAGTGCGTAGCATATTGCGCTCCGCATCTAATTTCAGAAAGCTTGGCTGAAAACATGAGAGGTAGGTAGGCCTTTGCAAAACCAAGCGTTTGGCTGTACTCGGAGGCGACATGGCTAGAGACAGAAGTTGTTCTGAACTTGAGACTACTTCTGTTTCTCCATCCATTGCAATTCGCAAGACCTTACGCCCCATATGAGTGTAGAAATAATTATCTCGGACAAACATTGGTTTCATTACCTGGTCGCCTTCCCAGAGCAGCGGTTGCTCATTTACCATACAATCATAGGTAGCGGCAACCTGACCCTCCCTAGTGTAATGAATACATTGCACCTGATTATTGTGACCTGATACCACTAGTGCTGAAGGGCTCTGATGTTTGATTTGGCCGACTCTTACTGCTTCTTTAGGAAGCCAATCTGGAAAGCCAATCGAGATGGCTTTTCGAAAGTCAGGATGGTAATGTCCGCCTTCAAAGCTGATCCGGTCTGAAGAAATCGGCTCGTTACTAAGCAACATAAAGTCAGCATCCAAGATGTTGGGTTCAACAAAGTAGAGCTCATTGCTTTCTGGCAATTGAATACGGGTTCCGGCGTATTGCACCTTCCCTTCCCAATTGGCTCTGGCAATGATCAATTCTTTGGCTTTTGTTCCTACAACGATCAAAGAATGAGGCAAAGCTAGCGCTGTTTTCCACTTCACCTTTGGGTCAAGATAAAAGGTGTTAGTTTTATTCTTTACTAAGGGGACTGGAGCCTCCTTTTGATGTAAGAAGCGACTAGTATCTTGCTTTAATAGTGGGTCATTATCAACGAAGTGCTGAAGTTGTGGTAAGAGATTTGGTTTGCCGATCATAGTCTGCTCGCTTATGATTTCATAAGCGATATCTCTACCCACATTTGGAAACTGTTGATGTTTTCGGTTCAGCGTAACTAGAATGGAGACAAAATCGCTCCGCTTATGATCAGGAACATGATGTTGATACACCCAACTTAGTTGTTGCTCCATCTCCTCTTCATCTTTCTTGCCCTCTTCGGATTGCCACTGAATTTGTTCGAAATACCGGAGTAAACATTGCTCCCCTTGTTTTGACGTTTTCCAGCCCTCAAGCAATAGCTTAAGGGTACGATCCGATTCATGGAGTTTATCCTGGCATATTCGGCAAGCTGCCAGATAGTTATCGGATTTCAGCTGCTCAGCCATAGCCTTTTCATAAAAGGGTTTGGCCTTTTCAAATTGATCGATAGAGGCGTAAAGGTCTCCCACCTTTTCGTTTTTCGCTAACTCCTTGTAGACTTCAATGGCCTCAAGTACGAGACCTCCCTCTTCCAAGCACAAGGCTGCTTGGGATAGATTCTTGAGGTGTTCTTTATAGATGATGGCCGCTTCTCGATAGTATTTGCCTTGTTTTAAGGCACTTGCTGCAGAATGAAAATCACCTAAAAGATGGGCATAGATATATGCGGCCTTTCGGTAATCTCCTGCTTCAAGCTGTTTTCTGGCCATCTTCTGATATTTCTCCCGTAAAGAGAAATAATGCTTATCTAGATTCCAAAAGTCAGCCTTGCCCCCTCCTTTGATGTTTTCTAGGTTAAAGTCGGTGTTGCGTTGTCCAAGGCGGGAAGAAGGAGGAGCCGTTCCTCGATTTTTGTATGGCCCATCCAAGGGAATCGAATATCGAAGTGCTTGATCTGGATCTTCGTCGAGCATCCGGAGAAGCCGATTGATTTCATTTTCTCGATGTTTTTCTAGGTCTTCCAATCGCTGATTTAGCCATGCACTTGCTCTTCCGAATAAATTCGATAAAGGACCTCCTATGCCGCTTCTTCCTGGATTGTCATAACGATTCATATTTCGTCTGGATCGATTCCCACTTTGGTTGCGGTTGTCCTTGTTCTTCGACGGATCGTTTTGCAAGAGTTTCTTGAGTAAAAAGCGCCGAAACTCATTGAGATCCTTTCTAAGTCCACTTTCTTCGTCTTTCCCATCATCAGGGATATCCTCAAGCGGGCGAGTATCCATCTCAGACTTCAAGCTAGCCATCAGGCTAGAAATAGGTGGGGCACTTAATCCAATTGAAGTGAGTGGGGGTCTTGGGTTTGGTCCTGGGCGTGCCGCGTCCCAGTTGATAGAACTGAGTTCAGGTAAAGCTATGCGTTCCTTGAAATTGACTCGATCTTTTAGATTAAACCCCACAAGGCCAATCCTAGGATGGTAGAAATTCCGATCGTACAGGAGCAGATCCTCCCATTCATCAGGTAAGACTTGCGGAGTGATGGCAGCATCGACGGGAATGTACAGTCGATTGGCAATACATTGATAGGGGGTGGTCCGAATAGAAAGCTTAGGTATCTGTTGATTAGTGAAGACGACAAATAGGCCAGCGGGACTTGGTGAGGACAGGCTGGTCGGTACGGCATAACATTCCAACGTATGATAAGCCACTTTCCATTGACTTAATGTACTGAGCCAATCCGTAACCATTGGACTTGCCAAGAATACGGCTCTAGTCCTTTCTCTTTTCTCCTTATTATATGTTAGCGTTAGTTTCACTTTAGTTTTTCAATAAATTTCTTTAGGGTTTTCTCGTAAAATTGCCTTCCAGGTAGAATACTATTCTGTGCTACTTTGGGTATAAATGAATGGCTCCCAGTGTAATAGCCATTAGAAGCCCAGCATGGCAACGGAATATTGATAGCGGTTACCATACAGATTTCTGGAATACCAGGATCGCTGCTCTTAAGATGAAGAAAGCCCCTCTTATCCACAAAAGCTCGACTTCCGTCCTCCCAGGTTTTCAGCGCAAAAACGAGATTAGCATTGGCTTTGACTTTGAATCCCCCATAGCTAATTCTAGGTTCTTTTAATCTAGCTAGACTAGGTTCTATCTTTTGCAAGCACAATTGGTCATTTACAAGGGTAATCTGCCAGTCATTCAAGCAAAGATGTCCGGTTTCATTTAGGTAGACGCGCTTAATATTGCTGAGGATTGAATATCCACTATTTGCGATAGATTTAATGGAGGCAGCGTTGTGTTGGTATTGATTCGCCGGACTAAAGTGGCCCTGAAAAATATTCTTACGTTGATAAGGCAGTTCCAATTTCTCTAAGGTGCCGGTAGCAGGATCAATTTGGTAGTCGTGGTTATAATTGAATAGCTTAAAGTATCCATCTCGGTATGCTATACTAAAGTAGGAATTGACCGTATCTAGAGCAATGGAGGCATGTTGCACCTGGTCGGTATCTAACTTGATGGTATATAACTGCAATTCATTAGCTTGACGGACTAGAATGAATACAGTATTGGGGGCTTCATATCCGAAATGGTAATCTCCATATTGAATTCTCGTCAATATTTCTTTAGCGGCCATACCTTTTTCCCAATCCCTTCCTCCCCAAAGTAGTACTCGATGGTCGGGTGTAATACAAAGAATAGATGTTTGACCAGGGATCATGAAGGCATATTCTCGCCGATAGTTGAATTGTAAAGCGGGAAAATATAGCGGGAAGACCTCTAGCCTCAAGGCATAGGGCAGCGTTTCCGGACGATTCGGGTCTACGATCGGTTTCTTAGAACGAGTAAATAAGAGCTGATCTAGATCGAGTTGTGAACGCCCTAGAAGCTTTCGGTTCGACTTATAGTATTGGTAGAACTTAAATTCTCCTGTTCGACTTACCAATAAGACGAAATCTATTTTGTCCTTTATCTTGTTAAAATGGACTTGGAGGGCAGCCTGCTGGAAGGCCTCCTCTTCGGTAATAAAAATGATTTCTTGTTCGGGAGACGATTTCTGTAAAACCTGTTGAATGCTTTCCAAAGCTTCTCCACAGTGCAAGTGTGGATGTAATGGTTTTAGCGCTGAAAGAACGCCATTTCTCGTAGTGAGATTGAACTTCTCAAAGGAAGACCCCGATAGCCCATAGGTACTTTGCTGAGCGATTCCCTTTTTCTTCTGTCCCAAGGCCAAGGCTGCTGAAATACTGAAAATACGAGGAATACCCCACATTCTGATCGTTTGATCGACTAATACGATTCGCTCACGCATGGCTTGGTTAGGAGGCTCTTCCCTCCGAAGGTACAGTGCTTCATTGTTGATCAAACGTGCACTAAGTACATCTTGATCTTGAGCTAATTCACTGATGAGCAGGCGATCAAAATCTCCCCGATTTGTGATATCCGAAACTCCACCTAAGGGTAAATCACTAGCTCCCGTAGTGCGCATTGGAATGTGGATGGCTGCTAATAGCTGTTTACTCAGACGGGCTAAACCAAGTGTACGTGGATCTTCCGATAAGGCTGTCAATAGATCTACTGGAATTTCTTCCTTTTCTAATGGACTGGGAAGCGGGGCTTTTTTAATCCCCGTTTCTAATAGATTTTTTAGTTCCTCCTTCCCTGGGATCTGATGATATAGCTGGCAAAGGTTCGTTAAGTCATTTCTGATTATCCGCATGAGAATCATGCCTCCACTGCGAATAAAAAGATGATCATATTGTCCACTTTTGAGGGCAACCGCTAATTCCTGAGCTTGGGGAGCTCCCACTTTCATAGGCGCTTTGCTAATTAAAGTGTTTAATAGATGAATTCGGTTGTTCCCTTTTCTCAAGGACAATGGGAGGGATTGGACGATTTCTAAAAACTCGAAAGCTGTCGTTTTGAACCCAATTAGCGTTTCTCTCGTTTGTTCTTTCATCGCCGTCTTATTGATGCAATCCTCCAAGCTCTTTTCAACGATATCTAAAGACCGGTCTTGGCAAGCGCCCAGTAATAGGAGTACTGTGCCTAGGGGAGGTAATCCCACTTCTGCTACATTCCAGAGCACATGGGATAAGTCATCTCGGTAACATAGGGTGTCTCCATTTTGCCATTCGACAACATTTCCCTCTTCTGCCCAACGCCAGAAATAGTGGTGAGAAGCTCTAAAGAAGCTTTTTATTTTAGACAATGCGTCTTCCATTGTTTTAGGGACTTGGCAATGTTTTGAGATGTTCTTCCGTTTTTCTAATCGCACTGCGAGAAGCCTGTATAAAGCTCTCTCTGGCGGGCAATTCAGCTAGGCGTTCCGGTTGATACAGTAGTAGCTTATTTTTCTTCTTTAGATAAGTACTAGTAAGGATTTCCGCTATAAGTGGGTACTCAAATGCCCATCCCGCTGGCAATAGTATTTGTTCTGTTTGCCAGAAAAGCTGTCCAGGCAAAGGGGGTAAGGGCTTTCCATACACGACGACCTCTCCTTGCTCAGAGACGGCGAAAGTCAATGGCTTAAGTCGAATGTTGGAGGTCGCTAGGGCATATTCCTGCCAAAGATTCCAAGGGAGAAGCAGAAAATTAGCCTCTTTCATTGTCGTAGAACGAGTGAGTTTAACGGAAACCCGCTCGGTAGTTTCTGCAGGTAAAGCTGCGATTGGCAATTCAACCTCTATAAACGACGCCACAGGCAACCAATTGAGGTCTGGCATTTTAGCAACAGGAGTGAGACCTTCTAAGGGAAACAAGTTTCCGTTCTGATTGACCCGAAAGCGTCCCATAGCCGGCAGTTGCTGAATGGCTAAAGGGGGCGCTCCTCCTCCGGTTTCTGACTTCAGCCATATCTTCTCCTCATCCTCTGCAATCCAGCAATTTGAAATAGCCCGAATATTGCCAAGATGTTTGCGATACCTTTTTTCAATATGTAATACGAGTGTTGACACGAGGCTTAATTGGGGTTTTCATGTTGTAAAATCTTCTGCCACAATGCTGTGATCGGTACTTGCACATATTGACGCTGACTATCATTACTAATCCATTCTGAACGTCCATTCAAGTAGCGCAGTCTGTCTTTTATTTGTACTCGTTCAGCTGGGGTAGTAGATGTCAGATTCCATTGATTTTGTAGCTCATTAACTTCCTTAAAGATCTCATCGGGATCAGGAAGATTACTTTTTGATGCTCTCGGATGTTGATCTACTGCTTGATCCTCTTCAACTAAGCCGTTAACTATACCTGCGATGATCTCTTCTTGCTCTTCGGTATCCCATATATACCGCATTACCCAGGTATCCGACAAAATCGCTTCCTCTCTGTGGCATAGAAGGGCACTAGCAGCGATTAAGCGCTGAATCTTCACGGCACGACGGTCAGAAACCTTAACCCCGGCATTGCGCAACTGCTGAATTAGGGCGAGATAAGGCTTTTTGATCCCCTCTAAATTCACTTTTCCGATTTGTTCTTGGATGGAAAGAATTTCGTTTGCGCTGATACCTTCTACCGCAGTGGTTTTCTTCTGCTCCAATTTCCAACCAGCATCCAAAACATGACTTAGTAGGTCCGGGGCCACATTTTCACACCTAACCCGAATCAAAAAGCGATCAAATAGGGCTTGTAGAGCGTCATCTTCTGGGAGGTGGTTACTGGCCCCGACGATCATCAGCGCTGGAAGATCCTTGGTCTCCTTACCTCTTCGGAAGATCCGTTCATTTAACACCATTAGCAAACTATTCAAAATGGCACTATTGGCATTAAGCAATTCATCCAAAAAAATCAAGTTGGCCTCAGGAAGCATCCCTTCGGTATTGGTTAAGAGTTCACCTTCTCGAAGTTTGCGAATATCAAAGGGGCCAAAGAGTTCGTTAGGTTCAGTAAATCGGGTTAGGAGGTACTCAAAGGTCTTACCATCCAGCAGTTTGGCAAGGGATCTTACCATTGCACTTTTGGCGGTACCGGGAGGGCCTAGCATGAATAGGTTTTCTCGGGCTACTAAGGCAATCCCCATCAGGTCAATGATTTCGTCCTTACCTACGAAGGTGTTTTTGAGGTGGTGTAGGACTGTATTTAATCGGTCAATTGTTTTCATTCTCTAAGTGGTTAAATACCTCTGGAAGAAGTTCTTTAGGGTAAAGGCCCGCTAGGGCGTGAATCCAGGGCATTAATTGTAGTTTTTTGATGTCTGAATAAGCTTTCTTGTCGAGGAGACGCTCAAGAAATAGGAGCCGTAGTCCCTCATGCTTCAAGATTTCAAAAAGCTGTTCTTTGTTAGGTAGAGAAGCCCAGCCAATGGCTGAATACGGCCATTGAAGCGCTAACTTCTTGAAATAGTCCAATAAGATATCTCCTGGTGCTAACCCCTTGGTTAACTTAAATAGATCCCCCACGTAACGCAAACAAAGATCTGCAGAGCAAATGCTAGCTGGCGTAATTGTCCCAGGGTACAACCTAAGCTCTTTCTTGATAGTATCCTCATCTAATGCTCGGAGCAAGGTGATCTGTACTGCTCGATACAAGAACTTAGCCGACCATAGCGCTGCTGCAGGATCAAAAGCAATAGCTGCTTTGGGCGTATTGAGTTGTTCTTCGGAATGAAGTTCTTCCAAGAGAAGTTGAGCCTCAGCCTCTTCTGCTCTGGTGAATGCTTCCAGTCGATTAGCGACGACTATCTCCCCATGTGAGAAGAGATCAGATAAAAAGGAGGGTAAAGAATGCGTTTTTTGAGGCATGACGGAATTCTCAACATATTGTAATTCAGAACAGTTCCCTAAACTGTAGAATTAATGAGTCCAGCACTAAAGTAGATCAGTCCAATTTACAGAAAAATCAAGATTTACTCGATTCTGTTTCTTGCCGAGATTGTAATGAGACCAAGTCGGCAGCTAATTGCTTCAGTTTAATTTCAGTTGCTGGGGCTATTTCGCCGTTTTCTATCCAGGCGTGATAGTAGCCGGCATAGTTCATGCCTAGATAATCTGCCGATAGCTCAAAGGGTGCGGCAAAACTGGGGTAGTCTTCTTGGTCTCCATTACAACTAATGGCCAACATGGTTTTGCCTCGTAGCTGTCTTCCCTTTTCTTTTCTGATTTTCAGTAAATCAGAGATTCTATCGAAAAAGGTTTTCATAACTCCACTCATGGAATACCAATATATTGGAGAAGCAAATATTACTATGTCATAGTTCAGTAGCTGGTCGATGATCTTGATAAAGTCATCATCCCGGTTTTTGTGCTCGTAATCGTAATAGGAGAATTGCCAATCGTTAAGGTCGATTAGATCACAGGCATGTAACTCAATTAATCGATCGAGCACCTTTCGCGTATTGCCATGACTTCGAGAGCTCCCCAAGATGATAAGAGGTTTAGACATCTTATTCATATATGTAGTTTAGAAATGATTTCTTTGATTTTGAGTGCTACTGCTATCTTGTTATCTTAGTGCTACGACATCATCTGGACTACAATGCTTTACCTCATAGATTCAGCTATGCCTACCGCTATGAGCATCAATGCAAAGCACAAGAAATTGTCGGAGAACTTTTATTTATAATCACATCCTCAGGAAGCCAATCCCTAGGTTTTCTATTCAGACTTACACCTGACCATTACGCCTTTTCTCCCCATGCCTTGATTCGCCTCTAGTTTGGAGTATTTACTAATACCACTACCAACTTAAACCATCATGATGCGGTTTTACATTATTCTTCTTGTCCTCCTTTGTACAGCCTGCCCCCGCAATACCTCCTTAGATATCAGCGGACAGGACTGGCAGTTGAGCCGCTGGACGGCTGGCCAACTTCCACAAGATATCACTATTACAGCGACTTTTGCAGATGGTCGTCTAAGTGGAAAGGCTGTTTGTAATCAATACTTTGCTGATGCCGCTGTGCAGAAGGATAGCGTTCTAATAAAGACGGTTGGAGCTACGAAAATGCTTTGCCCAGAACATGCAGATATAGAGCGTCAATACCTAAAGTACTTGCAACGGGCCTCCGCGTATAAGATCAATAAAGATGAATTGGCGCTTCAATGCGGTAAAGCTACACTCTTCTTTAGTCCAGTACCTACGGAGTAGTTTGGAGAATGGACTGAATTGCTAGCATTGAGCTTTCTATAGAGCTACGATCTCATTACAACATCTAGCAGAAGCAACTATATACAGGGCTGTGCTATATTCGTGTGGGCAAAAAAATACCTCTCCAAGCGTATGCCTGGAGAGGTTCTTGAAATGGTTCTTCACATTCTTTTCAAAATGGAATACCATTATTGAACGATAAAGCTGTTGAAATTCTTTTTATTCGTTGTTTACGGAGATTCCCTAGCTAGGGAATGACTACCAATAAGCGGCGAATAAGAAGAATAGGGATGACTTTGGGCTATCTTGAACTGAGAAGAAGGAATAATCAATATTTTACTTGGGTGTAATTGACGAAGAGTAAAGATTCGATTTAAGGTCGTACTTAATACCGGATTTGTTCATTCTTCTGTGACTATTCCTACTTCATCAGTGCAGTTGCGAAATTAAACTCTTCTCTTGCGAGTTGTTTCGAAGTGCGCGCTAGCACCTGGCTTCTGAAGAAGATCAAACAACATCTCCTTCGCACGGAACAATTGAGCTTTCACAGTGCCTAATGGCATGTTCAATTCAGTTGCAATTTCGTCATAGCTCAATTCTTCAAAGTAACGCAATTCGATCATCAGGCGATACTTGGCGTTCAATCTGTTTACAACAGAACGCATCAATTTCAATCGCTGATTGCGAATTACAATTTCTTCAGGATTCAAGACACTAGAGCGAAGGCTCAAAGTGTAATCTTGATCACTTTCTGGTTCTACGGGATCGTCAATTGACAATAGGTGCAGGCGCTTTTTGCGCACGTAGTCGATACAGTTGTTGATGGCGATACGGAATAACCAAGTGCTGAACGCAAAGTTAGGCACGTAACTAGGCAATTTGGTAAAGGCCTTTCCGAATGCTTCCAGCGTAAGATCATTGGCATCTTCGCGATCATTCACCATTTTGTACATTAGATGATAGATGGCCCCTTTGTAGCGCTCCATCAATTGAGTGTAGGATCTTTGGCATCCTGCCACTGCTTTCTGTACCAATTCGTAATCTTCAGAGGCTTTTTTAGATAAAGCTGATTTGGGTTGTTGTACTGCTACTTCCATTTCCTTTGTTTACTACCGATTAATAATATCGGCGAAAACAGCAGGTAGTAAATGACTAGTAAAACATCAAGGAAGGGAATCCAAGGGATGAGGATATGTTCATGGAAACGCTTCAGGATGACTGTATACAAGATAGAGACTACCACTATTCTCACCAAGTAATTCAAAATTGTGAATGAGACCCAATCAGGATAAGTTAGTAGTAGCAAGCCGCAAACATAGTGCGTGATCAAACTAGCGGGAATCCCTGCCAGCAGCAGCACATGTAGGAGCTTGTACTTGCTTCCTGTTGTTAAGTGTCTCGATTTTTGGTTATAGTAGCCTCGCCAGGTGTTCTTTGGTATAGAATACACCCAAGCATCTGGTTGTAAAGAGACGGTAGTGTTATCACCGTCGGCTGCCTCGTTGATGAACAAATCGTCATCACCGGAAGCAATATGAGCATGTCGATCAAAACCACCTACCCGCTGGTAAAGCGATTTACGGTAGGCTAGATTACGACCTACGCCCATATAAGATAATCCCACGAATGAAAAGGAAAGGTAGTGGATAGCGGTGTTTAGAGTCTCAAAGCGAATGATTGTATTGAGAAGGCTTTTAGCTTTTTCATACGGACCGTAGCCTAAAACAATATCTTTTCCTGGTCGAAAAGATTTTTGCATATGGTAAAGCCAGTTGGTGCTGGCGGGTCGACAATCGGCGTCGGTCAGAATTAGTATGTCAAAGCGGGCAGCTTCTATGCCCTTTTTCAATGCCGCCTTTTTACCAGCTGACATCTTTTTTCCCACATTTACAAGCTCTAATATCTGACATTTCTTTTTAAAATCCAAAATTATTTTTTCCGTTTCATCCGTTGAATCGTCATTTACGACGATAATTTCAAAGGAACGGTAGTTCTGATTTATGATGTGGGGAAGATTTTTTTTTAGGTTCTCTGCTTCGTTTCTAGCACAGATGATTACGGAGACCGGAGCTTGCTCCGTAGTCGAGCTGCCTTCTTCTTTTTTCTCCTGATAAAAAGCCAGTCGGGAAAAAATGATAATCCAGTATAGCAGCTGCACGACCGTTGCTGTGCCCAATAATATGGCTAATGCGGTAGCAATCATTTTTTCGGTTTCCTGATCAATTGTATGAGTTGTCTTCTCTCCTCAGGCTTCACCAATAATCCGTAGATGATGGCAGTGAAGAAGGTGAACATAGCGTAGACTAGTGCGGGCTTGAGCACATCTTCATTTCCTAATAGCGTGCCACCGATCAAAAATGCCAAGGAAGTATTTTGGATCCCTACCTCTACGCCTAAGGTTACCTGATCGTTTTTTTTCAATCTTAAGATAAAATACGCTAGGCTAAAGCCTGCCAAGAGATTTAGCGTATTACCGAGAACCGAAAAGGGTAAAATCTGCTGTATCTCAGCCATGGTAATGCCCGTCCCGCCGGAGCCTTCCGATGCGAGAAACTTGATTAGGAAGAGAATAGCCAAGAAGATTAGTGTGATCCACTTCAGTGGAGCTTGTAGGCGATCAGCAAAAACCGGCCGCAAGCGGCGAATAAGGACTCCGAGAAAAACCGGTACCAGAATAATTAAGAAAATTTGTTGGATCGTATCCCATACAGGGAGCACCATATCGGTTGAGGTTCCATAGAAATGCTGTAAACCTAGGTTGACGATAAATGGGATGGAAAAAAGAGCGATGAAGCTGTTGGTCACCGTTAGGCAGATCGATAAAGCCGCGTTGGCATTCAGTAAATAGGTTACAAAGTTGGAGGTGGTTCCGCCTGGACAGGTGGAGAGAACAATAATGCCAAGCTTAAAGGCCAGGGGTAGTGGAGCAAGGGTTGCAATCAGAAAAGCGATACTGGGTAAAACCAAGATTTGCAGGAATAATCCACCCAGATAAGCCTTTGGGTTAGCGAAAGTATCTTTGAAATCTTTCCAGTTGAGCGACATGCCGACACTAAGCATGATGAAGGCCAATATGCCCCCAATTAACAGATCTACCAGATTCATGGGCCGAAGGTAAATATTTTTGGGGCGTATACTGCCGTTTTTGTCATTGTGAGGGAATACTTTTTAAGTCAAAAATGACATTTTGTCACCTGTTTTTTATGATTAATGACAAAATGTCATTAAGTTTGCTTCTTTTTTGTGTTGGTACGAGTATTGATCTAGGGGTGGTGTATTTCAATTACAAATTTCACTTAAGGTTTTTAAATAACACAAAAAGAATAAAGCATGAACTTGGTAAGATTCAAACCTGCAGCAACAACTTGGCCTACATTTGATCGCGTTTTTGATGACTTTTTTAAAGACATCAGTACTACAGTAGGTCGTGACAGTTTGGTGAACTCCAAACCTGCCGTTAACATCGTTGAGAATAAAGATGGTTTTGCCATAGAGTTGGCTGCTCCTGGATTGACGAAAGAAGATTTTAATGTGAGTGTAGAGAAGAATACTTTAACGATCAGCGCAAGTAAAGAAACAGAGCAGGAGGAAAGTAACAAGTATCGCCGAAGAGAATTCAGCTACTTAACTTTTAAGCGTTCCTTCCATCTTCCCAATACAATTGATGCTAACAACATCACTGCGAAGTATGAAAATGGAGTTCTTTCTCTACAATTAGCTAAGAAAGAAGAGGCTAAAGAAAAGCCGGCAAGAACCATAGAAATTGGCTAATCCAAGTCATTTAACTAGCCTATTGATCGACAACTGCTGATTTTGACATTTGGGTGACCATTTAAAAGGTTGCCATTACAACAAAAAGCCTTGTCGAACAGTATTATGTATAGAAACAGCAAGCATTTTATCGGGAATCCTTGAAACAAGGTGAACCGTCAAAATAAGAAAGTTAATAGGGTTTTAGGTGTTTAATTGTTTGGGCTGTGACCATCGAGTCACAGCCCTTTTTTGTTGTGTTTCGTTTCCGCTCGATTGAAGGACTAAGTACAAAAAAGTAAGCCTGGACGGTCCCCACCGCCAGGCTTCCAAAATCCAACTTCAAAAGGAGTGAATTCTTATATGTCTTTCGGAATTATCCGTTCTCTTCAATTTATAATAGGGCTAAAGTAATTCCACTGCATGCAAGCATCTTCAGGATGGAAATCTTGGATTTTGACAAACCTCTAGCTTCCCACTTTTGCCAATTAGCCTATGGATTTAATGCTAGTGTATCATAGTTGACGTAATCTGACCCATCTTATAGTACCTCTTCATAGCTGTATCATCGGCCAACCAAAATTTTGGCGGTAAATGCCGATAAATCGAGCATGAAAGCATTCAATAAGCTGGAATATGCCGGTATAGCTGTTCTTAGAGCTAAATAAATAGCATACCTAGACATCTATCCATTTTACTAAATGAGATACTAATTATAAGAGGGGGGAGGTCTTTCCCAAGATATAAGTTGCTATAATTCCGGAGATAAAGGAATAATCGATTTGGGAATGACTTTAAAACGGTGTGCGTTCAGGAAGTGTTTTAATTTTTCAGTACATCAAAGGTAAGTAACATTTTGATTTATTGCAATATTTACAGCGAAAATTCAATGTTTACGGGGGATTGGGAGGGGAATCACACTCTTTTGGTCCTTGTCTTGACTAGGGTGATGCGAAGACATTAATTGGAAGTGTACATAATGTTTAGAAGTTGTGAGGCTAGGACTGGTTGCCAACAAAAACATCGCTACTTATCGTCTTCCGCTTGACCATTTACGAATTGGGCAATCTTGTCCAATTCTTCATAGAATGCTTCTCCATATTTTCGTACGATGGCATCCTTAACGAATTTATACAAAGGAAGCTGTACCTTTTTCCCCAATTGACAGGCCGCTGAACAGATATCCCAACGGTCATAATTTAGGGCTTGAAATCCAACCTCTTCATTCTGGTTGACTCGAATCGGATACAGGTGGCAGGATATCGGCTTTTTAAAGGAGATCTTCTGGTCAAGGTAGGCCTGTTCAATACCACATTTAGCTATTCCTTGATCATCATAAATCATGTAAACACAGGCCCCATTCTTGAGTAGGCTGGTGCCATATTCTTGAGGCTCTTCATAATAGGTATAAGGTCCTTTCTCTCTTAAAACTTGGATGGATTCCTCGCTTAGGTATGGGACAACTAGCTCCTCTATTTCTTCTAAGGTTTTCAATTCCGCTTCTTCAAGAGGGGCTCCCCAGTCACCTTCCCAGCAGCAGGCGCCTTTACAGGCTTCGAGGTTGCAGACAAATTGCTGCTCTATGATATCATCGCTGACCAAAATATCCTTTACGATAAGCATGCTAAACAGTTTTAAATCTTACTGGAGCTACTCGAAATAGCAAGTGGCAAACCACCATGGCATCCGAATGACAAAGGTCTGGATTTACAGGAGACAATCTAAAGAAAATACGCAAAAAGTGTAACTTAGCGTTAAACAGATAGCTGCTTTGGGTAGCTTGTCTGCTAATTTGTTCAAAGTAATAGGGCCTGATCAACATCCCTGTCCTACAAACGTGTCATCAGGTATCCAAAAAATCTTTTATGAAAAAAGTAATATTCTGCGTTTTCTTTGCTTCCATTTTGATAGCTGGCAATGCCCAGGATAGTAAGCGTATTGAGCAGGTAACCTTAGCTACCGCAGAGTTGACTGCACAGTATAATCTCAGCGATGCTCAGCAGCTTAAGGTGAGAAAGGTGGTAGAAGTGCAAATGGAAAACATGGACCAGATTGCTGCTTTGAAAGATTCAAACCCTAATGCCTATCTAGCCAAGAAAAGAGCGCTTAGGGAATACCTTGAAGGTAAACTAAAAGTTATTCTTACCGATAGACAGCTGAGTCTTCTAGAAAAGCAACAAGAAGATCGTCGATTAGCCGAAAGAGCCCTCCGTAAAAAGATGAAGGGCGCAAGTCAAGAAGAAGTAGAATTGGCACTCCTGAAACTGGAAAAATAGCCTTTCCTTTTATAAGATTGGTCCTAAGATGGAATGAGGTAGTTGAATCTCCATCTACTGAAATGCGTTCAATCCATGAGCAGTACAGGGCCTGCCCTTGGCTTTCTTTTCCTAATGAATGCTTACATTTGGAGAAGATCCATTAAAAGCCAAAGGTCGCAGCATGCAACACCAAGACTCCTCTTCTCAAATCCAAGCTCTACAAGATCAGATTCAGGAATTGCAACTTCAATTGCGAGCGTTGAAACAGGATAATCAACTGTTGAAACAAGCTCAAGGGATAGCTGGACTAGGGATCTGGCAGTATGACATTAAAGCCGACAAAGTGAGCTGGTCGGAGGAGGTATATCGGATCTACAACCTAGAACTGGATCAATCTCCGCCTAAAATGGAAGAGATCTTGCACTATGCTTCGGAAGAAGAACGCCAGTTCGTTGAGAACCAGATCTACAAAGCTATTGTCACCGGTAAGGCCTACAGCATCGATTGCACAATCAATACTACTGAAGGTGCTATTAAATATGTGCATGCCACCGGCCAACCTTTCCATAATGCGGAAAAAGAACTCACTCACCTGGTAGGTACTATTCTTGATATTTCCGACCGAAAAAAGGCAGATAAATCACTCCGCTTTTCGGATTTTACGATTGAAAGCATTTCTGATGGGATTTTTTGGATTGATAAAGATGCCAACTTCATCCGAGTCAATAAGGCGGCTAGCCACAATTTAGGATATACTCCAGCGGAATTAAAGGGGATGTCTGGCAAGGATATTAATCCGGGGTTTTCAAAAAAGAAGTCACAAAAGTACTGGTCTAAAACCAAGGAGGATCGTGTTTATATCTTTCGCACGGAGCATACTAGAAAAGATGGCACTACTTTCCCCGTGGAGATCACCAACAATATTTTTGAATTTGATGGCGAAGAGTTTAGGTGTAGTATCGTTCGTGATATTACAGAGCAACTGAAGAAGGAACAGAAATTGGAAACGGCATTGAAGGAGATCGAGTCGCTTAAAAACCAATTGGAAGAAGAAAATATCTACCTGCAGGAAGAGATCAAGCTGGCCAATAACTTTGATGAAATCATAAGCATTAGCAAGAATTATAAGGCCGTGCTAAGGCAAGTAGAACAAGTAGCTGCTACGAGTTCTACAGTATTAATCACCGGGGAGTCGGGGACGGGGAAAGAACTTTTGGCTCGAGCTGTGCACAACCTTAGTAAGCGCAGAGAGCGACCATTGGTCAAGGTAAATTGTGCCAATCTACCAGCAAACATTATTGAAAGCGAGTTATTTGGGCACGAACGTGGTGCTTTTACTGGTGCTCATAGTCGTAAAGTGGGACGGTTTGAGCTGGCGAATAAAGGGACGATCTTTTTAGATGAGGTGGGAGAACTCCCGGTTGAATTACAGGCCAAATTACTACGTGTTTTGCAGGAAGGGGAGTTTGAGCGACTGGGGAATCCCAGAACTTTTAAACTCGATGTGAGAGTAATTGCTGCTACCAATCGGGACTTGGAGCAGGCGGTGAACAATGGGGAGTTCAGAGCAGATCTTTTTTATCGCTTAAATGTATTTCCGCTGGTAAGTCTTCCTTTGCGTGATAGGAAGGAAGATATCCCGCACCTAGTACAACATTTTGTCAAAAAGTATAGTGCCAAAGCCGGTAAAGAGATTACGACCGTTTCCCAAAAGCTGCTGCAGGATTTGGGAGACTATGACTGGCCCGGAAATATTCGGGAGTTGGAAAATATCATCGAAAGAGCCGTTATTTTGAGTACCGGAAATAAACTAGAAATAGGGAATTGGTTTTCCAAGTCTAGTATCAAGGCAAAGGCCAAACAGTTTCAAACGCTGGAAGAAAGAGAAAAAGAGTACATCCTTGAAGTGCTAGCACATACAAAAGGAAGAGTAAGTGGCAAACAGGGTGCTGCCCTTATCCTGGGGATTAATCCCAAGACCCTAGATTCTCGCCTTAGAAAGTTTGGAATTCATAGAACTCAAATTTTTGATATGTAAGGCTTTTCTGATATTTCGGAATTTTCTTTTTCGCTCCCCTAGTCTTTACATATTCAATTGAGTTTGTAAAGTACTGATATTTAATTAGTTAAATCTGTTTTTGTTGTCCTCCGTTTTTTGGCATCTCGCTTGCCTGGTTAAAAGCATTTAATCACCATTAAGCTCGAGATGATATGACCTCATTGCGAGAGGAACAATTAGAGGAACTCGTATTAAAATCGGAATTACTTATCCTGATTAGTTTAGGAAAAGAGGCCTTGGGATCTAGCTACCTGCTTCGGCAACGACTACAGATTTTAGAAGACCGCTATCCACATCAGATAACTTGTTATCATCTAGAAGTTGCTCCATTTTCTATGATTCTCTCTACTTTCAATATTGCATATCTACCGAGTTTACTGGTCTTTCAGCATGGGGAATTAATAGAGCAATGCCAAGCGAGCTTGCCATTGGATGTTCTCGAGCTGAAAGTTAAACTGCTTATAAGCCAGTAACCATGCCTACACCTAAAGATGAATGTTTGAAACCTGCTCAAGATGCCATGTCGGAATCTTCCCTTGTTCAATTGATCAAGCTAAGAGAGCAGAGTGGAATGGATTATTTACACACCCACTATCATTTGGCACTTTATCGCCTAATTTTAAGGATTGTCAAGGTGGACGTAATGGCAGAAGAGGTCCTCCAGGATGTATTCGTTACCATCTGGCAACAAATTGATCGCTATGATACCTACAAGGGGCGGCTTTTCACCTGGATGTCCAAGATTGCCAAAAACATGGCCATTGACCGACTGCGTTCCAAGGATATGCGAGTTTGGAAACACCATGCCACCGGACAAGCCGACTGGCAAGAAATAGCCCAGCTACATTCTAGTACCTTGAAAGTAGATACCCTGGGTGTTGAAAATCTATTTGTTTATCTCAGCGCACGGCAGCGAAAGGTGATGCACTTCATTTACATCAAAGGGTACACACAAAGTGAAACCGCCGAAAGCTGCCATATGCCTTTGGGAACGGTTAAGACTTTGGTAAGATCTAGCCTGAAAATCCTACGAAAAATCTTGCGCACGACAGAAAAGGAGGAAATTCCTTCCTGAGCAAGTCAAAATGCTTAAAATAAGTCCCCGCTACCGTCCAAAGAATGCCCTGATCGTACTTGAGATAGGTTAAAATTGGTATATTTATGCCCCTTTCCAGAGGGAAATCCCTGACCAATTAAGTTGGATTAAAACAAATCTCCTTTTTCAGTTATTGTATGAATAGAACACTGACTGAAGAAAGGTCAGACTTTTCAAAACACAATTAAATAATACAATACTGTTAATGGATCCCTTAAAGCAAAAGTTCAACGAAAAAGCGAGCGCCCTTCGGACGGAGATGAGGGCCTTATTAAAAGAGCATGGTACGCAAAAAGTTGATGAGGTAATTTTGAGCCAAGTCTTTGGCGGTGCCCGTGGCATCAAGATGATGGTTTGGGAAACATCACAACTGGATCCGATTGAAGGCATCCGATTTAGAGGATATTCTATCCCTGAACTAAAGGAATTGTTGCCAAAAATTCCAGGTGGTAAGGAACCCTTACCCGAAGGACTATTTTGGCTGATGCTGGTAGGAGAGATACCTACTGAGGAAGAAGTGGCATGGTTGACAGAGCAATGGCGACATAGAAGCAATGTACCCGAGCATACTTTCAAAACGATCGATAGCTTGCCTGCTGATACGCATCCAATGACTCAGTTTACCGTTGCGATCGCTTCGATGCAAACGGAGAGCTGTTTCTCAAGAAGATATGGAGAAGGCATCAAGAAAACGGAATACTGGGATCCGACTTATGAAGACGCAATGAATCTCATTGCACGCCTACCTCGCGTTGCAGCATATATTTACCGTCGTTCTTACCACAATGGAGATCATATCGCTCCTGACTTCTCTTTGGATTGGGCAGCCAACTATGCCCACATGCTTGGCGTATCGGATCATGATGACTTTAAGAGCTTAATGCGCTTGTATCTAACTATCCACGCTGATCATGAAGGGGGGAATGCTTCTGCGCATACCACACACTTGGTTGGATCGACACTTAGTGATCCTTACCTAGCTTTTGGAGCAGGAATGAATGCATTGGCTGGTCCTCTGCACGGATTAGC
>CAJXPD010000034.1 GCA_913057785.1 uncultured Lewinella sp.
CCTTTTTCCCAGAGAGAGTTGGAATAAGCTGCATTTACAGATCATATTTTTTGGACGTCAATACTGTCCAGCCCGTGGCCATGACCCATATACTTGCCCCATTTGCAGTAAGTATGGAAGGCGGACGATGTTCAAGTAAATCCATCATAGGGAAGAGCAGATTATAATTAAAAGGGGTAACCCAGGACTAGATTGAAGGCGATATCTTTGAATTGGAACTTCTGTAGGTCTACCCAATAACTCCTTTCTCGTGCGATCCCATCCATTGCCCTTTCACCTGGAAAAGGATTACGAAGCTTTATCCCCATATCCAAACCTAGAATAACGTAAGTGAAGTCGAATCGAATACCCATTCCCCCTCCCAAAGCAATTTGCTTGTAGAAAGGATCATTGACTGGGTCTGCGCCCGCCGAAGTGCAGTCCGAAAAGGTCTGTCTTCGGAAGAGGAATTGAGAGCCGCAACGAGAAGGATCATGCCTCAGTGTCCAGACATTTCCTCCGTCCAGAAATAGCGCCCCTTTTAGCATCCAAAAAATATCAAATCGATATTCTAAGTTGAAGATCAGTTTTAGATCTCCGGTTTGATAAAAGCGGGTGGAATTTTGCAGGCGCTCTTCTACCGTCAAGGGGTCAAGAAATCCACCTGGACCCAGTTCGCGAGGAAACCAAGCTCGCAGGCTATAGGAACCGCCAGCAAAGAATTGCTTCACGTATGGAACATCTGAGGTGTAACCGAATGGAGCGGCAATACCAAAGTTTATTCGACCTGCAATCAACTGTTTGGAGTTAATGTCAAAATATCTCCGATAATCCAGATCAAACTTTAGATACTGAGAAAAGTCAATGGTGTTATTGAGCCTAAATATGGTGGCTGAATCTCGAAAGGCGTTGTACAGCTCGTTGGCAGCCCATATCTCTGCACCAGCTACCTCAAAGGAAAAACTTATATTTCGACGACCATTGAGTCTATTGGGAGTACCCGTGTTTACGTAACTCAATTGTCGGAAAAGAAGGCTAACGAATAGTTGTTGACCAAAACTTCTTTGCAAGAAGTCATTGGTGGCTAAAACGGTATCAAATTGTGGTCGAGTATTGGGAAGCAGCAGGTCAATACCTACATGGTCGATGATATAGCGTTTACTACTACTACGCTGCAAATCATATCCATAGGAGGCATTGAAGAAGTTGTACTGATACCAATCAAGAAGTAGAATGTAATTGTAGCTGGCTGAAATCCTGGTTCGGGCATCCTCCTCCATTACTTCATAATAATCATCTCCTAGTAGTTTTGTGTTCTTACCCGTTGGGATGCTATTTAGAATCTTCCATCCCCCTAAATAGTCGCGAAATCCCCAATAAGTTAGGATTACTCACGGAGGAATTGGATCGATTCGTGTAATTCAGTTCAAAATCAGCCCCCAGTTCCATTTTGTAATCTGGAGTTAATTCTACCCTGAAATTGATCACGTTCTTGCGAATACTATCTATGTCTTGGCGTATCCGTACAAAACGATAGGTGCCCAGATCCGAAAGATTCTTGTTGGATTTGTCAAAATTTTCTTGACTGAACAGTTCTCCTGGCCTCAAGTACATGGCCTGTATAATCGTCTTAGGACGAATATCATTTCCTCGATTCCCAAAAAAGAATCGATAACCACCAATAATGGTGTCCATTCGACTACTATTGCTCAGCGCTGGATCGAAATCAGTATGGATCTCAATAGCCCCAACGCTATACTGCTGATGTACTGTATCCCCAAAAGGAGGGAGAAGGTTAAGGTATATATTCGCTTTTCCGGTCTCTAAGCTTGTATCCACCTCCAATTGATCAAAGTGGTAGCTGTATAGATCTGCAAACCCGTGGTTGTTCATGTATTTGGAAATCCGCTGCTTATCCTTGGTGAACAAATCAAGGTCAAGGACTTCACCGGGTTTCAGGTAGCTATCTTCCTTGATGGTATGGAGAATCGAATCGACCAAGGGATCCGGGCTTTCAAAAAACACACTATCAATTTGGAATTGAGGGCCGGAATTTATGTAGTAAGTAACGTATACTTTTTTCTTCTTTATTCGAGGAGCCGGAACATCAATAGTCACGCGATAAAAGCCTTTTCGCTTCAAATACTTTTCCATGTCCAACTTGGTTTCCTCGACTAGGCTTTCGTCAAAGATCGTTGGTGCTTCCCCAATAGAGTTTCGCTGGAATCGATCGAGCTGAGTGGTATCTCCAGCATCAGCACTGCGCAAATAAAACCATTCTCTAGGAAAAACGAAGAAGAACTTTCCGTTGGGCTTTTGTTTGTGCAGAAGACTCAGCTCGTAATTGACGGTACGCTTATCCTTGATCTTGTACTTAGGCTGGAAAACTACTGTATTTCCCTTTAGCAAATACTCATCCTCGCCGAGGTATTTGGCAGTGCCACAGGAAGCCAATAGGAACAGTAAGAGTATAGATTGAATTGTGTATTTTGCGATTCTATACATTATTTAACTTTCTGAATATCAAGCGAGGATGGCTCTTTCGAAAAATGAGATTAAATACGTAAAGTCACTGCACCTCAAGAAGTTTCGACAAAAGTATAATAATTTTATTGTTGAAGGTGATAAAATAGTGCGTGAATTACTAGCCTCCTCTAACTTCCAAATAGAAGGCCTTTACGCTGACGAAAACTGGCTTACTAAGCATGAGGATATTCTTCGTTTATACGATATTCCTGTACATGCTGTTTCCGGTACTGACTTGGAGCGAATTTCAACGCTTAAGACGCCCAATCAGGTGTTAGTTATTGTTCGCATGCCCACTTTCCGCTATTCGCCTGACAAAATTAACAGTTCATTAAGTCTATACTTAGATGATATCAGAGATCCGGGGAACTTTGGGACGATTATGCGGATAGCTGATTGGTTTGGAATCCCTTACGTTTTTTGTTCTCCTACCAGTGCTGCCTGGACCAACCCTAAAGTGATTCAAGCTTCTATGGGCGCTTTTTTACGGGTACAGGTACATGCCTTGGATTTGTCAGCCATACCTGCATTGGTCCCGGAACTTTCCATTTTTGGGATGGTCTTGGGTGGACAGCCTATTGCTGAGCTATCTAAGCCGGCTGCTGGTCTCATCGTGATTGGGAATGAAAGCAGAGGAATTTCGCAAAGTAATTTACCATATCTGACCCATCAGCTTACCATTCCAAGACATCCACAAGGTGGCGCGGAGTCCCTAAATGCGGCCGTCGCAACCGGTATAATTTGTGCACAGTGGGGAATAGGGTAGAGGTAGGAGACAGGGGAAAATGGACAATAGCCAAGCCCTTTTTAGGGCTTGGCTATTGTATAAAGGATAGATGACTTAGCCTTTAAGTGATCCGTCCTTTTCTAGAATTTTGACCAATTCTCTTTCGATCTGCTGCGCGCCACGGAGGTTCAATGCGGCAATATTTCCATCTCGATCAATCATGAAAGTTCTAGGAATACTTCGAACACCGTAGGTGGCTGCTGGAAGTGACTCCCATTTCTTTAGATCCGATACGTGATACTCCCAGGCTAGTCCATCTTGAGCAATGGCATTTACCCAACGATCTTTGGAACGTTCTAGCAATTGGTTGACTTGGTCTTCCGATTGTACACGACTGCGGCTCCTCGTGTCAACGCCATCTAGAGAAACGCTAAAGACGGTGAACCCCTGCTTTTTATACTTCTCGTATACTTTAACTACATGAGGGTTTTCACGACGGCAAGGTCCGCACCAGCTCGCCCAGAAGTCTAAAAGGACAATATTCCCCTTCAGATCCGCCAAGCTATATTCTTTTCCACTAGGGCTCTTCAGCGCAATATCTGGAGCAGGCTGTCCTACTCTAACTTTCTGGTTAGCCATTTTTGCCTGTAGCTGTCTTTCAACTTGCGCGAGGTATTTACCGTATTCAACCGTATTGGCGTCGTTAGGCATATCAGCAACCAACCTGGCCTGAGCTTTCTTCTGCAAATCCAAGAAGTCAGGGTTTCCTCCCAAAGCCTTGTAGGCTACAAATGCGCCCAACAAAGGATTTGATACGGTATCAATAAAGTTTTCGATATCATCTGCTTGGTACTGTCTATTGACCAAGCCATTCATGATCTGAGCTAAGGCCTGTGAGGAACTTGAACCCGATACCGTAAAATTGTATTGCTGAATTGTATTGAGATCTCCAGTAATGGTTACTTTTTTCTCGCTTCCATCGAAGAAAAGGTTTACTCGTTTTGCTCCAATCCGGAAATTGTAGATACCGGGAGCAAGTGGTGTTTCAAAATTCATGGCAAAATTGCCATTGGCGTCTAGGTCAGTCTTACCAATCACACTATTTGCTTTGCCCATCACAACCTGATCTAGGAATACCTGAAGGTTCTGCGCATTAGTTAGTGATCCTTCCACAGTTTGACCGGAAGGAGCGCAGGACCATTGCGTAAAGATCAGCGCAACAAATAGGATTAGAGTATATAGATTTTTCATGTCCAAATGGAATTTATGAATAGCTAAAGTTTTTGGCAGGAAAATGGTAAAGTAGGTACCCGTCGAAGGGCCGACTAACCCCCATCTTCCGCGTGCTAAAGTACAAATTTATGAAGGATTCCTGTCTTGTTATTAAGATCAATCCGCATTTAACATAGGCTTAAGAACCTTCACTGCAAGATGTCGCTAAGAACACACTTTCACTAATCAAGAAATAGATAAGATTTGTTGGATTTCTACTGGATAAGATAATTTACATAAAAGAAGATCACGAGATAGATCCATAGAATATCGAGGAAGTGCCAATAGATTGTCAAGAGGCGCAAACGCAAACGTTTTTCTGGATCAGAAAAATAGACGAGTACACTTACCGGTTCTTTCATATACTTATAGGCGCGCCAAAGGAATAACCCAAGGAAGGGGAGTCCTCCTATCACGTGGGCAAAGTGTAAGGCAGAAATCACGTACAAGTAACCAGCAGAGGGATCAGAGCTAAGGAATATCTGTTGGTCAAAGAGCTGATACCAAGCGAGACCTTGAGCGGCCATGAAAATTAGAGACAGGACAATCGTCAAGATCAGCATGCCTTGATAGCGTTCCGTAAGATCGGCCAAGTAGGCTTTTTTAGCTTGTAGCATGGCCCAACTGCTTCCGATAAGAATAACGGTGTTAAAGGCAAACAACCAGGGTAATTTCACCGGAGGAAGTCCATTTTGTACTCTGGTATATACAAAAGCGGCACTCAAGGCCAGAAAAAGTACAGTAAGACTAAAGAGTAGGAGCATCAAGTAGATGTTATGCGGATGAAACGCAAAGTTTTGATACTCATCATATCTCGTCTCTTCTGGTGTTTGGCTCATATCGAAGCGTTTTGGATGTTCTGCAATGGGTGATGCTATGATGTCTTGATCCTTGGTCAATCTGTTTGTGGTTGGCATTCGGTTCTTGGGGAAACGGCCGCTGATTTTCTACAGCTTGAACAAGGAATAATGGTACTTGTTCTAAGCCTCTTCTTTTTACTTCCGAAAATATTTACTTTTAAGCTTCATTGCAGAAAAGACGATATGAAAAAATGCCAGGAGTGCGGCACAGAACTACCCTTGGAGGCTAAGTTCTGTTTCAATTGTGGAGCCCCCCAACCTGAAATAAGGGAGCAAGAACAGGTAGTGTTGGAACCTGGTGCGGATCTCACGCAGCGCATTATCGATCAATTCTTTCCAGCTCTGCGAATCAGGATCAAAGAGGAGATGAGCGGGGGCGAATATGCCAGATATGCAGAAAGAGTTTATGAATCCGGTTTTCGAGATCTTTTGCACAGAAGAGCCGGAGGTATCGCTGATAAGATCGAACAATCTCATGCCGAAGGTTTGATAGATCAACAGGCCATAGACTATTGGATCGAAAAATTCAATAGTGAATTGTTAGACTATTTCCTAATTCGACACTGCAAAGACTTAAATCCACTTCCTATACCAGAGGCTATTTTGCGTTATCAAGATGCTACCTGGCCTGCCTTGAATCTATTCCAGATGGCCTTGGATTATCTGGATTTCGCGCACGAAAAGGAGGTCGTCTATACTGATTTTCTGATCATGCCAATGGATAAATTGAAGAATGCCTCTAAGTCCTTTCTTTTTCCAGCTCCCAAGGAAAAAATCTTGCTGATCTGTGATCAAAGTTTGTTCGGGTCCTGCAAGGAAGGCTTTGCGCTGACTGAAAATGCTTTGTACTGGAAGGCTCATTTGGAAAAACCACAACAGGTCGCTTACAGCAATATCAAGTCTGTAGTGCGGAGCAAGGAGTGGTTAATGATCAACGACAGCTTCTTCAACGTAAACTCGGGCTTCAATTTGAAAATGATGAAGCTACTCAAGAAAATTAAGCAGTTGCAGCAAAGTCCCATCTAGCGCTTACTCATCCACCTTAGTACCAAATCGCCATAGGAAAAGGAATAGCGATAGTAAACTAACAATCAAGAGCATAAAGCAGATCAGCCAACCCCCACCTAAAGCTGTAGAGATGCCACCTGCCAATGCACTAACTCCTCCAACCACCAGGGCATAAGGCAACTGTGTCCGAACGTGATCGATGTGGTTACAGTTGGAGGCCAGCGAGCTCAGGATGGTCGTGTCCGATATCGGTGAGCAATGATCCCCTAACACAGAGGCTGCCAAAACCACTGAGATCACATTGAAGAGGAGCTCAGTTGAATGTTCGTCCGCAATCCCTTGTGCTTGACAGATCGCCCAGGTGGTAGGTATGGCGATGGGATATAGAATTGCCATGGTACTCCAACTGGACCCAGTCGAGAAGGCAATCAAAGCCGAAAGCACAAATATTAGGACAGGCATTAAATACGGATTGATGCTATCCTGCAGTACGGAAGTAAGGAAGGTTGCCGTATGTAATTCCTCTGTAGTAGTAGCTAGGGACCAAGCCAGGGTCAAAATGATTAAGGCCGGCAACATGGTCTTGAAACCTGTCGTCATGGTACTGATTGTATCGGCCAACTTCATGATACGCCCCGAAAGGGTCATGATAATGGCAACCAATACTCCAGAAAGCGAAGCCCAAAGAAGCGCCACATATGAGTCAGCTGCACCAATCAATACACCCAATTTCATAAAGAAGCCACCATCGGGGTTTGGGGTTAATGCCCCTAGATTAGACCAGACTGACCCCCAGGAAGCCGATAGGTTGTTAACGCCCTCATCGATCAAGGAGGAATAACAACTGCTGATGCCAGTATCAATCAAACCGAATATGGTCATCAAGATCACTACACTTACGGGAACCACAGCATTGTACCATTTCAATGGAGCGTTCGGTACAGGATCTAAGTTTTCCAACTCCTCTTCATGTCCGGCCACCTCACTAGCACTAGAAGAAACCTTACCTGTAGTTCTAGCACGCTGCTCGGCCTTCAACATGGGGCCGAAATCTCTTTTCAAATAGACCACCATCAAAATGAATGAGAGGGTCAAAATCGGATAGAAGGAGTACTTTAAAGAACTAATGAATATGGAGTAAGGAGTAGTATTTTCGAAAGCTGCAATTTGACTTATACCATCATCAATGTAACCGAGTTCTGCCCCGATCCAGGTGGTGATGAAGGCGACTGCAGCCACGGGAGCGGCAGTACTATCAACAATGTAGGCTAGTTTTTCTCGAGATATTTTGAATTTATCCGTAACAGAACGCATGGTATTACCCACGATCAAAGTATTGGCGTAATCGTCAAAAAAGATGGCCACACCTAAGAGCCAGGTGATCGCCTGGGCACTCCTAGGAGAACGGGCATATTTAGATAAAGACTTGACAACACCTGCCATCCCACCATTTCGCGAGATGATCGCTACCATACCTCCAATCAACAAGGAGAAGATAATGACCGATAAGTGCCCGCCATCGTTCAGTGCCCCAATGATATATTTCTCAATAACTTGAAGGAAACTAAGTACGAAGTAGTACAGCGACTCTAAACGCATACCTCCTGCAATAAAGGCCCCGACCCAAATTCCGACAAAAAGCGAAACCACTACCTCCTTGAAAATCAAGGCTAAGACGATAGCAATTAGCGGAGGTAAAACAGAGAGCCACATCGGAATCTTTCGCAAACGGACACTTCCATTCGAACGTTTGGAAGCATGATAAAGCTGGTAGTCGCCATCTGGTGGATGTAACAACAACAATTCACCCGCTACGTCTACCTGCCGATCCAACTGCCCTCTTCCTTTGTTAAAAACAATGGTTGAAGATTCACCATTGATGCTAATCTCTCCTTCTCCGTCCAAACCACTAGCGTTGAATACAATATCATCATCTACCACGATCAAATCGTACGCTTGTATCCGCACTTGTTTCCGTTCTTGATCGGGTACGAGGCGAATATTGCTACTAGTGTCTTGTTGGCTCCATAGGGCGGTGCTGAAAAAAAGGAGAAGGATGAAGCTTAGCAAAGAATGATTTCTCATCAGTAGTTTTTTAAAGTCCGGCAATGGCTATATGAATGACAATTCCGGTTATTTTTACCCCTTTATATACTTTCAAAGCTTGTGAGAGGTTTCTTTTGCGGTAGATGTAGAAAAAGAGATTTAATACGTAATGATAAAAAATAAAATGAAACCCTTGGAGGAGAACTCGCTTTTTCCGATAAAAAACCTGAGGGTAAAGGCCTTGAATGTGTTGAAGTTAGGACTACTGTGGGTCTTTTTTTGCCCAATTTCCGTCCCAGGCCAAACACTGCAGCCTTGGGACCTTGTCTTCAAGGATGCATCGGGTAAGACTTTTCCCATGCCATTGGTAGGCGGACTCAATTCCCCACAGTTGTCAGCGGTGGATTTAGATGCCGATGGGATACTAGATCTTCATGTCTTTGATCGATCTGGCAACAAACAGCTCACTTTTATCAATGAGGGTATAGCTGGACAAAGTAGCTATCGGTTTGCACCGGAATATTTGGAGGGCTTCCCACAAGTGATTAACTGGATGCTACTACGAGATTTTAATGAAGATGGGGTGATGGATCTCTTTAGTTTCCCCAACCTCCAACTAAACGGAATTGTAGCGTATAAGGGGAGTATAAGGGATGGGAAGATCCATTTTGATTTGATTGAGTTTGATCGTCCCTTGAATGTCATTTATTTCTCGCCTAGTAGCGGCAACGATCTCCCCATCTTTATCAGTAATATTGACTACCCGGCCATTGATGATATGGACTGTGATGGTGATCTCGATATTCTAACCTTCAATTCTACGGGAGGGTATATTGAGCTATATGAAAATCAATCTATCGAGCGAGGCTTCGGAAAAGATACGCTCTTGTTCAATCTCCAGGAGAGATGTTGGGGAGGCTTGTTTGAAAGTGGGAACTCCAATCAAGTGGATCTTTCTGCTGGGCCGAACGATTGCTTCAGCCCCGAATTCACGAGTACACCTGTTGAAGTGCGCCATACGGGCTCCACGCTGCTGACTTTTGATGCAGATGGTGATGGAGATCGAGAATTAATTCTGGGGGATGTCTCATTCGATGCTTTGAATTATCTCACTAATGAAGGGGATTGTGGAACGGCTTGGATGGGTACACAAGATCCGGCTTTCCCCAGTGATGACCAAAGTGTAGATTTGGCAGTGTTTCCTGCTGCCTTTTATTTGGATATTAATAATGATGGGGTGGAAGAAATTATGGTAGCGCCCAATGTGGATGCAGGAGGAGAAAGCAAAGAGGTATTGTGGCAATATAGCCGTGGAGTAGGAGAGGGGAGTGGAGACTTTGGGCTGGTTCGTAAGGATTGGCTGGTTTCAGATATGGTGGACTTGGGGGAGAATAGCTACCCCTGTTTTGTGGACCTGAATCAAGATAACGTAATGGATATCGTGGTGGGTAATGGTACGTTTTATGAACCGCTGGGTGCGAAAAACGCACGGGTATTCTATTTCGAAAACACAGGAACCAATGACCTTCCAGTTTTTGAGTTGCGAGAGCAAGATCTATTTTCCTTGAACCAGTTTAGCCAAGCGGCTACGGATTTCTCTCCCACATTTGGAGATCTGGATGGAGACAATGACCTAGATGCTTTGATTGGCGAGATTAATGGTCAGCTGTTCTATGCGGAGAATATCGCTGGAGAAGGCCAACCTATGAGTTTTGCCAGTGTGCAATATGGATACATGGAGATTGATGTTGGCTTTAATAGTCGTCCGCAATTAGTAGATGTGAATGGGGATCAACTCCTGGATATTCTAATTGGAGAACAGAGTGGTAATATCAACTATTTCCAGAATCAAGGAACCGCAACGAACCCCGTCTTTACCGCGGATCCGAGCCAAGCACCCAATCAGATGGTTTGGGGAGGAGTGGTTGCACCTACGGATGGATTAGCCTTCTCCGGTTACAGTAGCCCGTTCCTAACCCAAGTGGATGAGGAATGGCAGCTATTTGTCGGAAATAGAATTGGTACGGTTGAGCGCTATGGTGATATTCAAGGAAACCTTGCGGGGAATTTCACCTTACTCGGAGAGGTGCCTGGAATAGACGTCGGAACAGAGGCAACGGTTGGACTAGCTAATATTGGGGGAGATCAGTATTTGAATCTCATAGTAGGAAATAAGCGAGGTGGGATCGAGTTATGGGAAACACCATATGCACCCTTCCTGAATGTATCCACCACAGGCGAGCCTAAATTACCAGACCTCCAGTGGCAAATCGCGCCTAATCCAGGTCGAGATCATTTTCAAATTACACTTCAAGAGGAAGGTTTCGTGGATTGGCAATGGGAGATTTTTGCAGCGAATGGTCAAAGAATACATATAGGCCAGTCACAGGTAAAGACAGCGGATATGTCTTTGGTCGGATACCCCAGTGGTGTCTATTGGGTTCGCATTAAAATTGGAGCACAATTGGCCACCAAGAAACTATTGCTACTAGATTAACGGGCGCCAAACAAAAGGCTCCCAATGCGCACCATCGTACTGCCTTCCTCCTGCGCAAGGTGATAGTCGCCGGACATGCCCATCGATATTTCCTTGAAGTGATTTACCTCAGCGAAGTATTGGGCCTTCAAGTGATCAAAACATTCCTTTAAATGCTTGAATTCGCCGCGGACTTGCAGTTCCTCATCCGTGAACGTGGCCATACCCATCACGCCTACGATCCGAATATTCTCCATTTGAGTAAAGCGATCACTGCTGAGCAAAGCCTCTGCTTCTGCCAAACCTAAGCCAAATTTTGAGTCTTCCGCGGCTATCTTGATTTGTAACAAGCAGTCGATGACTCGCTCATTCCTCAGCGCCTGTTTATCGATTTCAGCCAAAAGCTTTAAACTATCCACGGAATGGATCAAGCTTACAAATGAACTGATGTACTTCACCTTATTGGTTTGTAGGTGCCCAATGGCATGCCACTCAATGTCACTGGGCAGTGCTGCTTGCTTTTCAACAAGTTCCTGGACACGATTCTCTCCGAAGATGCGCTGGCCCTGTTGATACATTTCCAAGATTTGTTCAACCGGCTTGGTCTTTGATACAGCTACCAACTGGGTATTGGTTTCTGCTAATTCTGCCAGGATCTGCTGCAACATCTTATATTTTTTTTAACAGTGTGCTGAAAAATACGCTAATGAAAGTTCTCGTTCTGATAATAAGATCAAGCACTCACTTGTTCAAATCATCAAATGGAACTGGATTATGCAAAACCGCAAATTTAAACGAGCCGCAAGAATTAACCGGGCAAAAGCTTTTTTGTTTACCGTTCTTTTTCATGTTGTCGCGATTGGTGCTTTCATGAATGATGATGCCTATTCCAAATTAGCTCAATGGTTACCGGAGCCAGTAACGGAATGGTTGGGTTGGGAAGTAGAGGCTGAGAAGTCAGCCGAAGATGAAGAAAACCTATTGAGGCCGTAGCATTTTGCCAGACGGTTCTGCTATATTAATGATCTTTCAGAAATCCTTAGAAGAGTCCGTGTAACTCCGCACGAACCAAATCCACCACTTTACCTAAATCTTCTGGATTGTTCTTGAAGTCCAGGTCATCAACGCTTATCACTAGAAGACGCCCTTCCTTGTAAGTGTCGATCCAGTTTTCATATCGCTCATTTAATCTCTTCAGATAATCCAAGCTCATATTTCCCTCGTAATCTCTCCCTCTGGCCTGAATATGGGAAACCAGGGTAGGAATGCTCGCTTTCAGGTAGATCAGCAGATCTGGCGGCTGAATCTGTGAAGACATCGTCTTGAACAACTCAAAGTAGTTCTGAAAATCCCGGCTAGGCATCAGGCCCATATCATGCAAGTTGGGCGCAAAGATGTAGGCATCCTCATAGATCGTCCGATCCTGGATTACCGTTTTGTCCCCATCCAATATCTTCAATATTTGCTGATATCGACTATTGAGGAAATATACCTGTAGGTTGAAAGACCAGCGTTGCATGTCCACATAGAAGTCGCTTAGGTAAGGATTATTATCCGCCGACTCATAGTGTACATCCCAACCGAAGTTCTTCCCCAATTGCGTGCAGAGTGTAGTTTTACCTGCTCCGATATTTCCTGCGATGGCTATATGCTTGACCTTTGGCGTTGACATTGTTTTCGTTATCATATGGAAGCAACTTAATCCTATTGCAGCTCCGGTACCTAGCATGGGAAGGACTTAAAGGAAAGTATATGAATCTATAGTTACTTCCCAGCTAATCCCCAGCTTGTGGTACAGGTCTTTTGATGCAGTAGGTGAGTTGCCGTAAAGTTAGAATGAGACTGACGGCCACGAAAATAAAATTTATGCTGGAATTCCTGAATTTTTTAGGCAGATAGATTGCCCTTGAAATGATCAAATCACTACCTTGGCCGATGATTTTGTAACGAACTTCGATTTATTTGTTATGAATATAGATGAAAAACTAATTTCACGGTTGGAGCATTTGGCTCGTTTAGAGCTATCCGAGGAAGAACGCAAAGGCATTCAAAAGGATCTCAATAATATTTTGGGGATGGTGGAAAAACTGAATGAGTTGGATACAGCAGAAGTTGAACCACTCGTTTATGTAAGTGAAGCTCAAAATGTTTTGCGAGAAGATGAGGTTAAGCATCAATTGGATCGTTCTAAGGGCTTGAAAAATGCGCCACAGCAAAATGGGGAGTACTTTGAAGTGCCAAAAGTTATCGATTTGAAGTGATCCTCGCCCATAGCATTTGATGAGGAAAAATCGATTTACAACGGAATCATCACCCGAGAATCTTATAAAGAATTAATATGGACTCCATTATCTCTGTTAGTGAACTCAAGAAGACCTACATCATGGGAACCACCCAGGTGCACGCGCTCAAATCCATTACGCTCGATATTCATAAGAACGAATATGTAGCGCTGATGGGGCCTTCTGGTTCTGGAAAGTCTACTTTGATGAATCTTTTGGGATGCCTGGATACTCCTTCTGCAGGGGACTACATCCTGAATGGCACCAATGTTAGTACCATGACGGACGGTGCATTGGCTGAGGTTCGGAATAAGGAAATTGGCTTTGTATTCCAGACGTTTAATCTTTTGCCTCGACTTACTGCTCTAGAAAATGTGGCTTTGCCATTGGTTTATGGAGGGGTCAGCAAGTCAGCGAGATTGGATAGAGCCCGTGATGTTTTGACTCAGGTGGGGCTTGGAGATCGGGTGGATCACAAACCCAATGAGCTTTCTGGTGGTCAGCGCCAAAGGGTAGCCATTGCACGCGCCTTGGTTAATGATCCTTCGATCATTCTGGCGGATGAGCCTACGGGTAACTTGGATACGAAGACTTCCATCGAGATTATGGAGATCTTCGAAAAAATCCAGTCAGGCGGAAATACAGTCATCCTGGTAACACACGAACCGGATATTGCGGATCATGCTCATCGAATCATTCGCCTGCGAGATGGATTGGTGGAAAGCGATAAGAAAAATGAGAACGTGGTTAGAGCGGCCGATCCAACTCACCGCTACAATATCAAATAATAGGAATTTTTTGAAAATATTATTGTGGACGACCCTTTCCCGCTCATTGCAAGTAGGAAAGGGTATTTTTTTTCATCTTTACGAGTAAAAAGAGAATGGCTTTTAAGATATATACTAAAACTGGGGATAAGGGAGAGACAGGATTGTTTGGAGGACGCCGATTGCCCAAATTTCACGATCGGATTGAGGCTTACGGGACGGTCGATGAGCTTAATGCTTTTATTGGCTTGCTGAGCGACTATGTGGAGTCAGAAGACTTGAACCAGGAGTTGAAGAATATTCAAGATTTACTTTTTGTGATTGGCGCCAATCTAGCCTCTGAACCGAAGAAGGAGAATGCGGTGCCAGATGTTACCGATGAGGACGTAATGGCTTTAGAAACAGCAATGGACCGAATGGATGCCGATTTGCCAGAACTAAAGCACTTCATCCTACCGGGCGGGCACCCGGCTGTGTCTCACGCTCATGTGGCCAGAACTATTTGCCGAAGAGCAGAGCGTTTGGTCGTAGCTTTAGCACAGCAAGAAGTTGTGGCAGATATAATTATTCGGTATCTTAACCGACTATCAGACTACCTATTTGTAGTGTCAAGGAAGGTGGGACATGATTTAGGCGTGGAGGAACGAAAATGGGAACCCCGGAAGAAATAGAGCCGCTTTGATACATTAAATTTGAAGAATCCAACGAATGGAAGACAAGCCGGCAATAAAAGATAGGTCTAGATGGACAGGGCTACTCCGTTATTTGATGGTGGGCGCAGTGGTGGCCTTCATTAGTTTTCTCTTTCCCAACAATGTTAAGTTCAAATACGAATTTGAGCCGAGGCAATCCTGGCGATACGACGATCTATATGCTCCATTTGATTTTGCTATTCTCAAAACAGCGGAAGAACTCAAACAGGAACAAGCAGCGCTGGATGCCAATTTCACACCCTACTTTTCGGAAGATCCCGAGGTGGCTAAATTGGCTAAGTCAAATTTTGAAGCGTCCTTTAATCAGCTAAAGCAGGAAGCCTTAGATGGAGACCTTTTTAAAGACGTCAAACGGCGCCCCAACGATTATTTGAAATATGGAGAGCAGTTGCTCAATAAGATTTACGATAGGGGGATCATAGAATTGGATACTTCCTACCAGCAAAAGGGAAATGATTTTGTAGTCAATATCGTCAAGGGCAACACCACTTACCTACAAACCCTTGGTAACCTCTATACGCTCAGTACTGCCAAAAACCTCCTAAGTGATTCCTTACCCTATAGCCCTCTGACCGAACCTGAGTTTCTTTTCCCCATTCTGCAACAAAATGTTCAAGCAAATTTATTCTTTAATGACACCTTGACGCAGAAATTCAGAGCAGACCTCTTGGCTGAGATTTCTGGTACCAGAGGCATGGTGATGAAGGGAGAACTGATTATCCCCAGAGATGGAATCGTGACGGATTTGATTTATCAAAAATTGACTTCCTATAAGAGAGCTTACGAAGAAGAATTGACGGAGAAGAAATCCCATTGGGTTGTTTTTGCAGGTTACTTCCTGCTGACCAGTATTATCCTTGGGGTCTTCTTACTATATCTTCAAATATATGCTACGAAGGTCTATCACAATTTAGGCGAGCTACTCTTCTTCTTTGTCTGGCTGGTAGTGTTTAGCTATTTGGTGTACTTGGTGGAACAAATTGGAGGACTTAGTGCCTACCTAATTCCGTTCTGCATCATTCCGATCGTGATCAATACCTTCTACAATGAGCAACTAGCACTGTTTACGCACATCATCGCCGTCCTGATTGCTAGTTTTCTCTCTTCCCTTGGCTACGAATTTACTTTTCTACTCATATTGGCGGGGATAGTAGTACTGCTGGGAAAAATCAACACGCAAGATTGGTCCCGATTCTTTTATTCCATGTTGTTTCTATTTCTCAGTTACGGACTAGGCTATTTGGGACTTTCTCTAATTCAAGAAGGAGGATTGCAGACCATCGACTGGTCCGTCTATTCCTGGCTGTTCTTTAACGTGATTTTTACTTTGCTTGCTTTCCCCTTGGTTCCTTTGCTGGAGCGTGTCTTTGGCTTCTTTACCTCCCCACTCACTTTGATGGAGCTATCGGATCTAAACAAGCCATTACTCCAGGAACTAGCGCTGAAGGCACCTGGAACTTTGCAACATTCTTTGCAAGTCGCCAATCTCTCTGAAGCTGCGGCTAGAAGGGTAGGGGCTGATCCTTTATTGATCAAGGTAGCAGCCCTGTATCATGACATTGGAAAAACAGAGCAACCGGCCTATTACATTGAAAATCAAAGTGGGAAAAATCCACACGACGATATCAATGCACTAGAAAGTGCCAAGATTATAATTGCCCACGTTACAGAAGGCGTGAAAATGGCTAATAAGGCCAAATTACCCAAGGTACTAATCGATTTCATTAAATCTCATCACGGGACTACCCGAGTAGAGTACTTCTATAGAAAACATTTAGCTGCAAATCCCGAACACAATTTTGATGAGACGCTCTTTGTTTATCCAGGACCGCTGCCCAAATCCAAGGAGGAAACGATCCTGATGATGGCTGACAGTGTGGAGGCGGCTTGCAAGAGCTTGAAAAACCCTACCGAAGAGGAACTCTTTAAGCTAATTGATAAAGTTATCGAGGGCAAGATTACCAGAGGACAGTTTGAGAATTCGGAAATGAATTTCAGAGAATTGGAAGCTTGTAGGGCAGTATTTAAGCAGGTGATGAAATCCGTACATCATGTACGCATTGAGTATCCGGAGGAAAAGAAGAACAACACCGAAGAGCCGAAATCCATATCAGAAGAAAAAAAATAAACCTTCTCAGTTAAAACTTGAGAAGGTTTATTTGGGAACATTTCCCATTACCACCTGTTGCACTTATAATTATGCGACGGTTGTAGCCTTTGAAACTCCTCTCCGGGCCAAAAACCACTCATATATACCAAATAAAATAGCGCTATAGACCAGATTTCCTACCAAGGTATTTCGGAAAAATGGGATGCCAGCAATATAGCTTTCCAGTAATCCGTTAAAGTCCTTAGTATACAATGGACTAGTGAGCATGGAGTTGAAATTGGTTACCAAGAAGAACACTACCGCCGCTAAGGTGGCTGTTCCAATTACTCGAACGGTATTTACCTTCTTCAAAAGTGCCCAACCTATCAGTACGATGAGACCAAGACAGATATAGATTACTGGGTTGCCCATCCAGGAAAAACCTTGGTAAATCTCTGGATATAGTTTGGCATAGACAAGATTGTTAAGTAGAATATCACTGATCCACCAGGCAGCCAAAGGAATCAAGAAGGCTAGGTGTTTTTTAGAGAAGTAAGCAGCGCCAAATAAGGCCATTGCCCCGAGTGGGGTGAAGTTAGGAGGGTGAGGAATTAAGCGGCTTAATGCAGCCAATAAAGTCATCCCAATTATGAGGCCGGTCTGCAGTTTCAAATTCTTCTTCATGTGTTGAGGATATAGATGATTCGGCACAAAAATAACCAAAATATTATTTGTAGTTTAGCGGCCGCAATCCAAAAGCTTTAAAACCTCAGGTAAAGCCCTGCTGGCCAAATTGTTATTATATGAAGTTTTTCAAATTACTCTCAGTGACCCTGTTCCTTTGTGGGTTTCTCGTTCAAACGGTTTCAGCTCAAGCAGATCGCTGGCAGCAGAAGGTTGAGTATACGATGAATGTTGACTTTGACGTGAAGTCACATCAGTTCAAAGGACAACAAACCATTACTTACCACAATAATTCCCCAGAAGTTTTAGATCGTGTCTTCTATCACTTGTACTTTAATGCTTTTCAGCCGGGAAGTATGATGGATGTTCGGTCGCGAAATATGCCAGACCCAGACCCTAGAGTCGGTTCTAGGATCAGCAAGTTGAAGAATAATCAGATCGGATATCATCAGGTTTCCAGCCTAAAGCAGGATGGTAAACCCGTAGAATTTGAAATGGCGGGTACGATTTTGGAAGTACAGTTGGCCGAACCTATTCAGCCCAATAGCAGTACGGTCCTGGAAATGACCTTCCAATCTCAGGTACCTGTGCAGATCCGTCGGTCGGGTAGGAACAATGCCGAGGGCATCTCGTATAGTATGGCGCAATGGTATCCTAAATTATGTGAATACGACTATCAGGGCTGGCACGCCAACCCCTATATTGGGAGAGAATTTCATGGCGTTTGGGGCGATTTTGATGTAACCATCAATATCGACAGAGATTATCTAGTGGCTGCCACTGGTTATCTGCAGAACCCAGAAGAAATAGGTTATGGTTTTGAGGCAGAAGGTACCAAGGTGAAGCGGAAGGGGAAGAAGTTGAGTTGGCACTTTGTAGCGCCTAACGTTCACGATTTCTTGTGGGCGGCTGACCCAGACTATACACATGATAAACTGGTTAGAAAAGATGGAACAGTCCTTCATTTTTTCTATCAGAAAAATGACAATACAGAGGAGAATTGGGCCAATTTGCCAAAGGTGATGGATCGAGCTTTTGATTACATCAATGAACATTTTGGACAATATCCCTACAAGCAATACTCTTTTATTCAGGGCGGAGATGGTGGTATGGAATATCCCATGGCGACTTTGATTACAGGAGAACGCTCCTTCCCAAGTCTAGTTGGGGTTTCTATACATGAGCTGATGCACTCTTGGTATCAGATGATCTTAGGAACCAACGAAAGTCTCTATGCTTGGATGGATGAGGGGTTCACCTCTTATGCTTCGGCGGAGATCACAAATTTTTTAAGAGAAGAAGGCATGCTTCGCGGGCGTGTTAGCGAGAATCCTCACGCGGGTTCAACTCGAAACTTTGCCAACTTTGCCAAGAGTGGAATCGAGGAGCCTTTGAGTACGCACTCCGACCATTATATGACCAACAGTGCCTATGGTACCGGGGCCTACACCAAGGGCCGTTTGTTTCTGAGTCAGTTGGGTTACATTATTGGAGAAAAAGCTTTGGCAAAGACTTTGTTAGACTATTTTGAGACCTGGAAATTTAAGCATCCGAATGACAATGATTTTGTTCGGATTGCTGAGAAGGCCTCAGGTTTAGAGCTGGATTGGTACCGAGAATATATGGTCAATACCACGCATGTGGTTGATTATGGAGTGAAAAGTGTGGAAGAAATGGGAGGCCAAACTAGAGTAAGCCTAGAAAAAATTGGATATATGCCAATGCCACTTGATGTAGTGATTTCCTATAAAGATGGCACTAAAGAGCTGTATAATATACCACTACGTATAATGCGTGGGAATAAGCCACAGGAAGATTCTGCAATTGAGCAGAAGGTAATTGAAGATTGGCCTTGGACACATCCGGAATATTCGTTTAATTTGCCAGTGGCGCAGGACAAGATCGAGAAGATCGAAATTGATCCGTCCATCCGAATGATTGATGTTAATCGTGAGAACAATATATACCCCCAGAAATAACCAAAAAGAAACAGAAGAATAATCATCTTAAGCTGGGTATAGATCAATAAAAATCTTGTGGAAACTTTTTTTCGAGTCTTTTGATTCGTAAAAGGCAGCTTCCTTAGCCCCATCGGGGGAATGGAGAAAGTGTGCCCTAAAACAATTTGCATGAAAGTACTTCAACTCTGCAAAAAGTTTCCCTATCCACTCAAAGATGGGGAATCGATTGCAGTAAACAGCTTAAGTAAAGCCCTATGTGACCAGGGGTGCGACATCACCCTTTTGGCTATGAACACTACCAAGCACTTCTTCTCAGAAACGAGAACCAGGCCCGCTGCACTGAAACACTACGAGAATATCTACACCGTCAAAGTAGACAATAGAGTGAAGCCTCTTGATGCGCTTATCAACTTATTCTCTCCTGATTCTTACCACATTACTCGTTTTATCTCACTTGCCTATAAAGATAAACTAGCGCAACTTCTACGTAACAATGACTATGACGTCATTCAGCTAGAAACACCATATTTAGCTCCCTATATTCCTTTAATTCGCCAATATACCGAAGTGCCCATAGCCATGCGAGCCCACAACGTAGAGCATGAGATATGGCAACGAATAACAGAGAATACCTCCTTCTTCCTTAAGAAATGGTACCTCACACATCTTACCAAGAAGTTAAAGGAATACGAGTTAGCTCAGCTGTCCTATTATGACCTGCTAGTGGCCATCACACAAAGAGATCTCAATACTTTCAGATCTCTAGGATTCAAAAAGCAAGGCATTGTAACACCTATTGGTCTGGATATGGATCAATATCTTCCTGATTACAGCAGTTATCAACAACCATTATCGGTTAGCTTTATAGGGTCTTTAGATTGGATGCCTAACCAAGAGGGCATTAAGTGGTTTTTGGAGAAGGTTTGGCCAAAGGCTAACAAGAAGATGCCAGGCGTGAAATTGCATGTGGCAGGGAGAAATACACCGGACTGGCTATTGAACATACGCAATAAAGATATTAAGGTGCATGGTGAAGTTCCGGATGCAACTGACTTCATCAATCAGCACAGCGTGATGGTCGTTCCACTATTATCGGGTAGCGGAATGCGGGCCAAAATCCTGGAAGGGATGGCTTTGGGTAAGGTAGTAATTTCCACCAGATTAGGACTGGAAGGAATACCTGCGAAACACCGCAGACAGGTTTTAGTAGCCGATACCCCTGAGGAATTCATTGAACAGCTTCATTATTGTCAGCAATTACCATTGGAGAAACTGCGGCAGATGGGGGAAGATGCTCAAGATTTTGCCAACAAACACTATGATAGCGAGGTAACCGTTCGGGCTCTTATGAAGAGATACCAAGAACTCATGGTGGGCGCACTATAAAGTCCTAGCCTTTCAAACTTCCTTTTTTCATTGAAATGAACCATTTTTGCCTATCGGTTTGATAGGTTTAATTCAACCGTTTGCTGCCATTGGTTTTGGGTTTATCCAAAGAATGCCCAATCGTAGAATAGGCACTTTCCGTCGGAAAGGCGGAACTTAAAGATGTATGGGATGGTTCTTTTGCAGATTATATTTTGGAGTAGCCTCTTTTTTATCCTGCATACTTATTTGTTTTATCCACTACTACTGGAGTGGTTAGGCCGAGGTAAACAACCGCATGGAGTGGTTTATCAAGCTAGTGATGATTGGCCACAGGTATCCGTGTTGATGGCCTTGTACAATGAAGAAAAGGTAGTAGCTCAAAAATTGGAGAGTTTACTGGCGCAGGACTATCCGAAAGAAAAGCTCAGAATTTTTCTAGGTTCCGATTGCTCTACGGACAAGACCAACAGCATTATTGAACGCTACCGTGAAACTTTTGATTACTTACACTTTTTTCCTTTCACGGATCGGCAAGGGAAACCTGGGGTAATCAACTTCCTCGCTAGAGAGGCCAATATCCAGGAGCCTGAGTCTACTGAGCATGTTTATCTGATTACAGATGCCAATGTCATCCTAACCCCTTCTACGATCTCTCACCTAGTGCGGCACTTTAAGGACCCAAAGTTGGCCATCGTGGATGCGCATATGGTCCATACGGGTATGCAAGAAGAGGGGATTTCGCATTCAGAAAATCAATACATTTCTTCAGAGGTACGACTCAAGGATTTAGAAGGAAGAGTATGGGGATATATGATGGGACCCTTCGGCGGGTGCTATACTATACGTTCCAACTATTTTACGCAAGTCCCCCCGAATTTCTTGGTTGATGATTTCTTTATTACCATGCAAGCTTTTGAGCAAGGTGGGAAGGCCATCAATGATTTGGAAGCCATTTGCCACGAAGCTGTTTCCCATGACTGGCGAGAGGAGTATCGGCGTAAATCAAGGATTTCGACAGGGAATTTTCAGAATCTGTTCTTGTTTTCACATCTTTGGTGGCCGCCATTTCGGTCACTGTCGTTTGCTTTTTTTTCTCATAAAGTTCTACGTTGGCTAGTGCCATTTTTCCTTATTCTAATGGGCATTAGCATTGTCCTTCTATCTTGGTTTGGGCAGTTGTTCTTCCAGTATGTTCTCCTGGCTGCCTTAGTCGGAGTGCTCCTATTACCCCTTTTAGACATCACATTGACCCGCCTCGGAGCTAACTTTTTACCACTCCGCCATATCCGATATTTCTTATTGATGAATCTTGCCCTATTTGTAGGCTTTTTACGCTATTTGAAAGGAGTCAACAGCAGTATTTGGGAACCACCAAAGCGCAATTAGGGTAAGGAGCCAATCCTGGCTTTTACCGAGATCCATATTTTGAACTTCCCACTGCAGAAAAGAGAACTTTCCGTAACGGGACTTGAAATGGGCTGTAGAACTATCTAATGATTACCTCTTCGATGTAGTTCTCGCCTAATTCTTCATTGATAATTTTGATGATCTTCTCTTTACCGTAACTCAATTCTTGCCGGAGGGAGGCAGATTCGATAGTGATGTAGAGTTTGTTTCGTCTTAGTTTAATCTCTCTTGTGTACTTGTTGATGGAGGAGCCCATCAATTTACTCCATACAGCGTTGATCTTGGTTTGATTGAGCTTAGCCTTGAGCCGATATACTTCCAGCATCTCTTTCAAGGCCTCCTTCAAGCTTACTTGATTAGTGGCTTCTTTCATGTTGATGAAGGTTCTGCAGTGCCGTTAAAAATGACGAATTGAAGGTATTGGGTCTTGAGGTTACTTAAGATTTTGGATAATCTGTCTTGGGCTGTATCAGTAATGAAGACTTGTCCGTATTCACCTTGGATTAGCAGCTCTAGTAGGTGCTGGACTCTTTGATGGTCCAATTTATCAAAAATATCATCTAGTAGTAGTAGCGGAGATGATTTTTTTTCATTTTTCAACCAATTGTATTGGGTAAGTTTGAGTGCCAATACAAAGGATTTTAGTTGTCCTTGCGAGGCAAATTTCTTTAGCGTTTGTCCTTCAATCTCAAATATCCAATCATCGCGGTGAATTCCGGCGGTGGTTCGCTGTAAGATCCGATCTTTCTCTCTTCTCTGTTCTAGCAAGTTGGTCAAGCTTTCCTCCTGCAGTTGAGACTTATATTGGCAGGCTACTTGTTCCCGCTCACCAGAAATGAGAAAATGTATGCGACGCAACTCAGGCTCAAAGTCGACTGTGAAAGATTGGCGTTTGTCATGGATATAGGCTGCTGGCCCTAGCAATTGCTCGTCATAGACTGCTAGTAAATCCGGTACATATCGATTCTGAGCCGCCATTTGCTTTAGTGCCGAATTGCGCTGTTTAAGCACTTTATTGTAAGTGATCAGATGGCGTAGGTAGGTAGGATCTAATTGTGAAAGGGTGTTATCTACGAAGCGCCGTCGCTCTTCGCTTCCTTCATTGACAATAGAAGTATCATCCGGAGTTATAATCACAACAGGCAGTAAACCAATGTGTTCCGATAATCTTTGGTAGGGAACATCTCCTCGTTCGAGTACTTTTTTCCTTCCTCTACCGACCTTAGCCACAATTTTTTCCGTTCGTTCATCGAGCGAAAAAACACCTTCCAGTCGAAAGAAATCTTCTCCGTGGCGAACTAAATTGAGGTCAGTGAAGCGAAAATAACTTCGGCCCATGCACAAATAGTAGATGGCATCCAACAGATTGGTCTTTCCCATCCCGTTCAAGCCCACATATCCATTAATAGTGGGACTACAATCAATGACTTGTTTTTCGTAGTTCTTAAAATTGGTGAGTATCAACCGCCTGAGATGCAAAATAGATTTCCTTTTAGTGTAAACCACTTCCTGTTCCTGCAAAAGTAGAAAGATTAGGTTTTGTTTTCAGCATAAAATCCTTTTTCTTTGCGGCTTCAAAACAAGCAGGCAAGCAAGTGTGTTGTAACAATTGTGGCTGCATGCTGAAAAAAGATGAGGTGCTGAATTGGAAGTTAGTGTGAGGCAAATAGGCAAGAAAAACCCTAGTTTTATAATTGCTCATTTTTGAATGCCTTTCTTTTCCCTTTCGCTTAGAATTGCCTTATCTTTAAGAAGAAGATGTGGAATTTTCTGCGAATATTCGCCAAAACCTATAATCATAATGGATACTGTGGTTGAACAAAAGAAAAAAACGACCCGAAGCAGAAAGTCGTCAAAACCTACCTACAGCAAGGAAATGTATCTGAACTGGTATGAAATGATGTTCCGGATCAGAAAGTTCGAGGAGCGTGCGTTGTTGATGTATGGCCAGCAGAAGGTAAGAGGTTTTTGTCACGTATACATTGGGCAGGAAGCCGTTGCAGCAGGAATTGAAGCTGCCATCACTCCAGAAGATGCCATCGTGACTGCGTATCGTCAGCACGGAACTGCTATTGGCCGAGGTTTGTCATCCAATGCTTGCATGGCAGAGCTCTTCGGTAAGGTGACTGGTGCGGTGAAAGGAAAGGGCGGATCCATGCACTTTTTCTCTGCAGATCATCGCTACTTCGGTGGTAATGGTATAGTGGGAGCTCAGATTCCAATTGGTACAGGTATCGGCTTTGCAGAAAAATATAAAGGCACAGATAAGCTTTGTGTCACCATGTTCGGGGACGGAGCTGCTCGTCAGGGAGCGCTGTATGAGTCTTTCAATATGGCCATGAATTGGAAACTGCCTGTTCTATATATCTGCGAAAACAACGGTTACGCCATGGGTACTTCCGTTGAGCGAACCAGTAATGTCACTGAGCTATACAAAGTGGGACATGCTTTTGACATGCCTAGTGAAGCGATTGATGGCATGAGTCCTGAATCGGTATACGAAGGAGTCAAGAAGGCTGTGGAGCATATTCGTGCAGGTAATGGACCTTATTTCTTGGAAATCCGTACCTATCGATACAAAGGACACTCTGTATCTGATCCTGCTCGTTATAGAACAAAAGAAGAAGTACAGGAATACAAGGATAAGGACCCAGTTAAGATGACTGAGGCGAAGATCTTGAAAAACAAGATTGCTACAGCGGAAGAAATCGCGGCCATCAAGGAAATGATTAAGGCGGAGATCGATGCAGCCGTTAAGTTTGCTGAAGAATCACCTTATCCAGATCCAGCGGATCTTTTTGAAGACAACTACACGCAAGAGGATTATCCCTTTATCGTGGATTAATAGCGTTTGTTTAGGCGTGTGTTAAGCATTCTTGGACAAATCGAAAGCATCGGGCAAGCTAGGACTTTGGTTCTGCTTGCCCGATTTATTTTATTCAGGCTCTTTGGCTGTACCAATATTTGTTTATCTTTGCGAGGCTTTTTGAAAAAGCACTTTGAAACGCCATGTAGAAATTCTTCATAGTTGATTTTCTGCTAGAAGATTAGGCGTTTACGAAGAAGGATGAAACCTGAGTTGAGAAAGTTGAATTTAGGCGATTCCAAGCAGAAGTACTTATTCTAAATTAATGGTTTGCAGTAATGGCAAGAAGAAAAACAAATCGTAAGAAAGCGGACGAAACGCTAGTAGATATTGTAGAGGTAAAAGACCAGGCGCAAGGGTTTATTGAGAAAAACCAGCGAATGGTTTTTGGTTTGGGGATCGCTCTTATCCTATTGCTTGGCGGATACTTGTTCTATCAAAACTTGTACAAGGGACCCAGAGAGAAAGAAGCAATGGAGCAAATGTTTAAAGCTCAGGAGCAATTTGAACGTGACTCATTCGCTTTGGCACTAACTAATCCAGGTGGTGGATACGTTGGTTTCTTAGACATCATCGATTCCTATGGTGGAACCAAAGCTGCAAACTTGGCGAACTACTACGCTGGTGTGTCATACCTAAACCTAGGACAGTTTGAAGCTGCCTTGGACTACATGAAGAGCTTTAGCCCTGATGGTAAGGTGGGACCTGTGATGAAATTCGGTGTATTGGGCGATATCCAATCTGAATTGAATCAGATGGATGATGCCATGAGCAATTACAAGAAAGCAATCAACGCCGGAGATAATGAGGTCTTAGCGGCCTATTACTTGAAGAAATTAGGCATGCTATATGAGAAGAATGGCAATACGGCAGATGCGAAATCTTCTTACGAACGAGTGAAATCTGACTTCCCGGATTCTCCGTACGCAACAGATATCGACAAGTACATCACTAGAGTGGCAGGAGAATAACTTTCTACTTTAGTTTTAATACGCGAAAAAAGGCAAGCAAACTCTGCTTGCCTTTTTTTGTTATATAGCAAGGTTAGTACTTTCAAACTTTTGTAAAAGGAGGTATGACCTGAGGATTATCTAATACTGAACATCAGTCAAAAGAAATTATAGTATGGCAAGTGCAAAGAAAAATCTCTCCGCCTATGATGAAGCTAGTATACCGAGTGGCGAAGGAATCTCAGTCGGTATCGTGGTTTCGGATTGGAATGCTGAAATAACCCACGCCCTATACGAAGGCTGCTTTGATACCTTGGTGAAGCATGGGGTCAAAGAAGACAAAATCTACACGGAACAAGTCCCTGGAACTTTTGAATTGCCTACGGCTGCTAAAATAGTCTTGGCTCATCACCATCCAGATGCTGTGATTTGTATCGGGTGTGTGATTAAAGGAGAGACCAAGCACGATGAGTACATTAACAATGCCGTATCAACAGCGCTAGCTAATCTGGGTATGGTAAGTGGCAAGCCTGTAATCTTTGGGGTGTTGACTCCAAATACAGATGAGCAAGCAAAAGATCGAGCTGGCGGTAAGCATGGCAACAAAGGTGTGGAAGCTGCTGTGACCGCTCTGCGAATGGCCGCACTGAAAAAGAAATTGAACAGTGCCAAGAAAACCATCGGTTTCTAAGCGTTCTTACCTGCGAACAAAACAAAAGAGCCAGCAATCTAGTGCTGGCCCTCGAAACAAAAGATGAAATAATATCTTGACCTTACATGACAGTGAACGGATGAGGGTTATCAAAGCCATCTGATGCTCATCCGAACACTGTGCACGTATTTGCTTATCTAGTCATTCACACTTAGCGTTTCTGCAGGTGATTTCTTGGCTAAATGAATTATTTGATAAGCAATACAGGTGAAACTTAGAAATAAGACTGCCATGCCTGGCAATAGGAAAAACCTCCAATGCAAGTCTATCCGGGTCGCAAAATTAGCCAGCCATTGCTGGGCCATCCATGCCGATATCGGCAAAGCCAGCAAAAACGATAATAGAACCAGCTGCATGTAGTCCTTGGAAAGGAGTTGCAGTAGTGCGCTGACGGATGCTCCCACGATTTTTCTTATCCCTACTTCTTTTTGCCGAATTTGTACATGATAGGCTGCCAAGGAAAAAAGCCCCATGAAACAGATGAATAGACTTAGCAATGTATAGATACCAAATACCTGCCCTAAACGCTCCTCCTGCTCGTATTGCGCCTGTAGGTTTTCATCTAGGAATCGGTAGATGAACGGCTTGCCAGGCATGAAGCGTTCCCAATAATCTTCAATTAGGGCTAGCGTTTTTCGGTCAGACGAAGGTGCTAATTTGAGCAGGAAATAAGACATTCGACCACTATAGTATTCATTACTCTGGAGCACCAAGGGTTTTATCTCCTGATCAAGTGCTTCGAAATGAAAATCTTGAACCACACCCTTTATTCGGAATGATTCTGGACCATCCTCTGTAATGCGAACGAGATTTTTTCCTACTGGGTCCTCCAGACCTAGAACCCGTCTTGCCGCTTCATTTAGCAAGACACTACTGGAGTCTTGATCCTCGACAGAAAAACCTTCTCCTTTCAGGATAGGGATATTCAATAGCTCTGTATATCCGTCTCCCACTGAAATACGATGTAACTTCACAGTTTCTTGTTGCTGATAATTTTGATATTCATCACCAGATATGAAACTGTTGAAACTCTGCACCCATAAACTTCCTGAGCTACCCATGATTTCTGGCACCTCCTTTAGGGCCTGGAGAAATGCTCGCCCTTTCTTTGGATCTCGTTCGAATGTACCTTCTAGAACGAGTACCTGCTCCTGAGTGAAGCCCAAATCTTTATCCGCTAGCAGGCTTCTTTGTCCATGGATAATGAAAGTTGCTACCAAGAGTATGATCGCTATACTAAATTGAAAAACCATCAAGGCGTCACGCGTATTTACTTTGGTGATTTTCCTTCTAACTTTCGGATTATACAGGCTAATAGGTGAAATAGCTGACAGCTTTACAGCGGGGTAAATGCCGGCAGTCAGGCCAACTCCAATCACTATTAATGAGTAAATAGCGATACGTTGAGGAGCCCAATCTATGTGAAGGTCAACAGCCATGAAGGAGTTAAACAATGGAAGTGCCAATTGAACAATAAGTAGACCCAGACCAATTCCGACCGTAGCCAATAAGGTCGAACGAAGCAAGAATTGACCCATAATTTGCCCTTTGCTTGCTCCGATAATCTTGCTCACTGCAATCACCTTATCTCGTTTGGTGGACTGTACCGTAGATAAGTTCACATAGTTAATGACTGCCATACAAAGGATGAAGATGGCAACCAACGTGAGTATGCGTAATAATTGACGATTCCCAGCAGGTTTCATCCTCCCTAGCTGATTGGGGTCCAGGTGAAGCTCATGAAGGGGTTTCAATAGATATTCCGGGCTGGCGATGGAGGCTGAATCGGTAGCAAGGTTGGTCTCTTGCAACTGTTGTACCGCAGGCCAAAAATACTGATCTGCCAAAGCCGGGAATTTTGCCACGACTGAACTAGGTAGTGCATTGGGCCTTAGTTTTAGATAGCAATGCGCAACCCTTAAGTTAAATTCTTCCTGACTGAACCAACTTACTGTAGAAGCCGATACCAAGTAGTTGAAAGCAAAGTGAGAGTGCTTGGGAGGCGTTTCGCATACAGCCGTTACGGTGCTAGTCCTGTGCCCGATTTTGATCGTTTGACCAAGCGGATTGACATCTCCAAAGTAGCGCTTTGCGGTCTCCGTCGTGAGCACGACGCTGTTAGGCGCGACCAAGGCCGTTTCGCGATCTCCCGCCAGCAATTTCCAGCTAAAGACCTTAAAATAATTGCTATCAGCTAGGAACACAGCTTTTTCTAAGAAATTCCTGCTTTTTGCATTCGGAATCTGGATACTGACATTTTGATTGTTGTAGGGGCCGGATATACTAGTAGCTTCCTCTACTTCTGGATACTGGTCTTTGACTATGCCAGCGTAGGAATAGGGAACAACGGCTTTGAACACTTCTCCACTAGAGGTCCGATTTGATTCGACCATCTTGTAGATGTCTTCAGATCCATCGAAGAAACGGTCATAGTTGTATTCCTGGTGTACATACAAGATGATCAGGTAACAACTAGCAAATCCAACCGCTATCCCTATAATATGTATTAACGTAAAATGGCGCTGCTGCATAAGTTGCCTTATGCAAAGCTGGAAAGCTCTTTTAAACATGACCACTAAGGTTTTAAGGAGTTGATAATGGAGGCATCGATCCAGTAGATATCTTGATCACTAGTGAAGAATAGATATTTCCCATCACGGCTTACGAAAGGACAAAGCTGGTGCTTTTCATTGTTGATCTTCGGCCCCATGTTTTTAGCTTCGGTCCAACCTCCCTCGGTTTTAAAGCTGATATAAAGATCACCGCGTCCGTAACCATTTCGACGAACAGAACCAAAAATGATGTAGGATTCATCTGGCGCCACAAAGGGATCGGCATCGTAGCGATTTGAATTGACCGAATCAGGAAGTCGAGTAGGGGCGGAGAAGGAATCACCCTTCGGTGTGGCGATGTAGAGGTCATAGTTGTAGGATTCACCTTTGACCGCCGCCTTGTTGGAGGCGAAATACAAGTTCCCGGACTCAGTTACCGCGATATAGAACTCATTGCCATCAGTATTGATAGTGGGACCAACGGAAACCGGTGCGGACCAGCCTTCGGATTTCCTTTCCAGATACCACAAGTTAGCATCCTTGTCTCCTAGTTTTTTGGTTCGGGTTCCATGGGCGATATAATACAGTCTTTGATCATCTAAGGAAAGCATAGGATCATGATAGCTTCCTTCTGCCTCTGGTAGTAGGTCCTTGGCTTCACTCCAAACCCCATCGGTCAAGGTAAAACCATAAGTGACATTGCGAAGGCCTTCATCCACTCCTAGGTAGCATTCGTCCCCCGTATTGGAAAAGGTGATACCAAATTCGTGACGGTCGGGCTTCGACACTACCCCTGGTGCGAATAGCTCAGCCGTATCCCCAGGAGGTTTCTGACCAAAATAGAACTTGGAGTGGTCCGGGATCGAGTCAACACTCATTTGGGGCCGATTTGTTTCATCATTTTTCGATAATGACGCGCTGCAATCAATGCAGGCTATCTGATCCTCTTGACCATAGCATATACCAACTAAGAAAATTAGAAATAGAATATACAGTGTTTTTTTCATCTTGTTTAATGATCTTTTTCGGGGGGCAGTCGCCCAACTGTAGTACAAACCAACAGTCATTTCCCGAAATCCTAATAGATAACTGGGGAATAGTTTCATCAGGCGAAAACTATCGGATTAGACTTACAATGGACATAGTTTTAGCCCTCCAAAAGGTGACTTAAGGAGACCAGAACATAAGTCGAGGGTCTAGAAATTTGTAAATACTGGGGAAAAGATGTGAGGGCTCAAGTAGCGCAAAGCTCACACCAAAATGGAGTTACAACAAAGGGTGCTAGGGTTTCAGGTACTGCTCAGGATCTTCCACTTTGCCGTCTTTTCTAACCTCGTAATGTAGATGCGGAGCAGTGGAGAGCCCGGAACTACCCACCTTACCGATGACCTCACCCTTCTTCACCTCTTGTCCTTCCTCCACGTCTAGTTCCGAAAGTTGAGCATACAGCGTTTGGTAGGAATCATCATGTTGAATAATGATGCGTATACCGTATCCGTAGGTCTCTCCGGCTTTGATCACCTTTCCATCGGAGGTAGCCATTACAGGCGTTCCTGCTGGAGCCCGGAAATCCACGCCTCTGTGCATCCTTTTATTCTTATAAATTGGATGGATTCTTTGGCCAAAACCACTAGTGATTTCAAAAGACTGACCAAGTGGAGAAATACTTGGAGGATCTTGCTGATGAGCCCAAATGAAGGTGCTGCATAGTAAGAGACTGGCGAGAGCCAATAATGATACCTTTTTCATAATAGCGTGTTTTTGATTAATTGAACTGAGAATTTGCTCTTCAATCTCTTTAATTTCATCTTTTGGAAAGGTATCAAAGGCTTGCGAGATGGCAGATGAGAATGCATCGCCTTCCTGCATGCGACTTTCTATATCACTACATAAGTGATCCAATAATTCTTCCTTAAAGGGGTGATACGATAATTCAGATTCTTCTATTAACTGCTCTACAATATCAGTCTGTTGCTCGTTAAGTTCCACCATCATTACATGCTTGTTTTAGGATGTAGTAACAAACCAATGAGGCGTACAAATTCCTCAAATTCAGCAACTTTTACTGCAGCTGCCTTAGTGCCATTGGGGGTCAGGGAGTAATACTTTCGCACGCGTTTCCCAATTTTTTCCTTTTCTGTTGTTACGAAGCCATCTGCCTCTAATTTATGTAGAGTAGGGTAGAGGGCCCCTTCGGTCAACTGTATCTGACCTTCGGTCATACCCTTCACGGTTTGTGTAATCTCATAACCATACATTCGCCCTTTTTCTTCTAGGAGCTTTAGTATGATAGTCTTAAGTGTACCTTTAAGTAGTTCCTTATTATGCATAGGACAAATATACATTGGAGTCTTATGTATTTGCAAATAATTTAACGGTTTTCTTAGACCGAGGGACTATTCGGAAATACATTCGACCGGGTTTACATTGGCGGCTTTCATGGTTTGTACGCTGACGGTTAGCCAGGCGATTAACAAAAGGCCCAGGCCAGCCCAAGCCATATACTGCGGATTAATTTCACTGTGGTAGGCAAAGGTGGATAGCCAGCGCTCAGCTAATAGGTAACCAATGGGAGCTGCTAACACAACAGCAAAGACAACGAGTTTGCAGAAATCGATGGTTAGCAGGTACACGATCTGTCGACTGGAAGCACCTAGCACCTTCCGGATTCCAATTTCCTTCGTTCGTTTTTCAGCCATAAAAGAGGACAAGCCCAATAAACCCAGGCACGAAATGAAGATGGCTAGGGTGGCGGCGAAACGGGATAGCAAAACCACTTTTTGCTCCGCTACATACTTTTGCTGGTAATCTTCGTTAAGGAAGGTGAACTGAAACGGATACCCCGTATCAAAACCTTTATGCAGATCTTCGATTCTACCTAGTGTCTGCTGCTCATTCGAGGATTCAATCTTCACCGCTATCCGCAGGGCTCGACGATTACTCCAGCGAAAAAAGGTCGGCTTAACCAATTCGTGAAGAGATTCGAAATGGAAATCTCTGGTTACGCCGATGATCTCGAGGGGATTCTCGCCTACTCTAATGATCTTTCCCACAGCTTCCTCTAGCCCCATAAGCTGTTGTGCTTTTTCGTTGATAATCACCTTACTCCCTTCATCCCCTCTTTCTGCCGAAAAGAAACGACCACCTAGAAGTTCTATATCGAGCATTTCCATCATACCATAGTCTACTCGGCCATGTTCAAACCAAACTTGGGATTCTGGATCCATGCCTTCCCATTGAACGTCTGCTGTAGAGGCTTGCATGCCCACCAAAGCATGGGAAATACTAGAAGCTTCTAGGACGCCAGGAAGGTTTCTTACCCTAGAGATAAACTCATTTTGCTTTTCTATCGTAAAGCCATTTGTGCTAAAGGTGAGAATTTGTTCTTTTTCATATCCCAAGTCCTTGTTCTGCAGAAATAGCATTTGCTGGTGGACGGTCCATACAGCCAGTATCAGAATCATCGAAATACCAAATTGAAAGATGACTAGCCCCTTTCTTAACCAGGTTTCGCCAAATGTCGCTTTCAGAGATCCTTGTAATATTTCTTTAGGTTTAAAGGCCGAAAGATATAGGGCCGGGTAACTTCCAGAAATCAAACCTGTCAATAGGAGTATACCCATCAGCGCGGAGAGTAGGGGTGGACTCATTTGGATCGATAGCGGTTTGCCCATCATTTCGCCGAAGTACGGGAGGGCAAGGAACACTAGCGCAATTGCCAGTATGCCCGCTAGAAAGCTTTGCAACACAGATTCCACCAGATGCTGATATACCAAGGCCATTCTGCTGGCTCCTACGGCTTTCTTTATACCCATCTCTTTCATCCGCCTAGAGGCTCTTGCCGTGGAGAGGTTCATGAAATTGATACAAGCAATTAATAAGATCAATACTGCGATAATGGAAAATAGTCGAACATATACTATACGACCACCAGTTGCTTTGCGGTTTTTATAGCTGTTTTGCAGATAGAAAGATGAGTATGGAATAAGGAAAGGAGTCCAAGTTGACTCCGGATATTTTTCCCGGATAAGTGCTTGAATCTTTAGATTTAAAGCGGAAATATTTGCCTGCTGCAGGACCTTGACATAGGTGCGTGCATTGTGCTGCCCTCGTTCAATTCTTGCGCCGAAGTGTTGCTCAAAAACATCGAAGGACAAGACATAGTCAAATTGCATAGAAGACTGTTTGGGAAGCCGAAAGATCCCAGTTACAGTGACCTCATTTTGCATGCTGTACCACTGCCATCGCAATATTTTGCCAACCACCTCAGTTGAGCCAAATAGCTGTTTGGCCATCTCTTCAGATAGAACGATCGAAGAAGGTTTTTCGAGAACGTCCTCTGCCTTTCCCTGTAGAAGGGGATAGGAAAAAAACTGGAAGAATGGAGCGGAAGCAAATTCACCAACTGCTGCCACTTGCTCTTTCTCCGTAGACAAACTGGAACTAATAGCTCCCCAAGAACTATTAACTATAGCTTCTATTTCAGGTATTTCTTCGGCAAGCTGCTTAGTTACCAAGCTTGACGTATTGAGCAGCGTTTCTTTGCTATGTGAATCAGATACCATGCGAAACAACTGACCGTCCAATTCATGAAATTTATCCACTTGCCATTCTTCGTAGACCCATAGCGCTACTAGGAAAGTGGTAGCAAGACCTACCGATAGACCAAGCTGATTGATAAAGAAGGATCCTCTAAATCGCAAAAAGTGCCGGAAGGCTAAAAGGAGGTTGTGTTTGAACATAAGCGGGTGATTGAGGTAGTTTCTTTCTGGTCGATAAAAGATGATTTCTTGAATACCTAGGACAAATATACATTGGACTCTTATGTATTTGCAAGAATTTGTGAATTTTTTCTTTTTTGTCAGCCTTTTTGACCGATCAGGATTGGACTTGGGTAGGCTAATTATAGACAGGGATAAGGCTTACCATTACTGTATAATTGCAGAAGATGTCGCACTAAGGTGCGAGTCTATATATCTGTCCCATCGGGACAACATATACCTAGCCATGAAAAAAGGCGGGATTTTCTCATCTTTAGATACGGAGTATACATAACCGAGCCCTTCGGAAGTGAAGACTCACGCAAACGCACTGAGCAAGGCAATAGCCACTCCACCGCTAATCAACAGACCAAGGATGCCAAAGAGCAAACTAACCCCCGCATGTTGTTTGGGATGAGCAGAATAACGGATAAGGCCAATCAGACTGAGAAATAGGCCTAGGCCGAGAAAGAACAAGCCAATGCCACCTGAACCCAAGAGGATGAGTAATCCGAAGAGGCTGCTGCTGAAACCCAGCACGGAGAGGATCTCAGGTTTGCGCCGTTTCTCCTGATTCTTGGCTTTAGCTAATTTTCGTTGTATCCTTTTGGTGATGCGCTTGAGTACCCACTTTTGAAAGCCGCTTAGGTGCGTAGGCTGACTGAAAGCTACTTTACCTGCTCGCTTGGCGGAATGGACGGCCTCCACTGGATGAGTAATTCCAAGGAATAGAAAACACAATAGGTAAGGAATGAGTCTCTTCATAGGAAAGAGATTTAGCGGAGGCCACCAATTGATAAGGAGACCTCCGCTGATTATCTTTCTTAGCCTGCTTCTGGGCGAATCACTTCAACCCATTGTCCAGGCGTTCTGGCATTAATACTATTGTCATACATGGCTTCGCAAGAAACAGCGGGTAAATAAAACCGACCTTGGTAGGCTGCGGTTAACTGTACTCGGTACGTATGTGTTTTGTTTTCCGCTATATCGAAGAAGGTTGATACGCGATCATCCCTGAAGTCCTTGTAATCAGAACGACTTCCTTCGTTGAAGTTTTGGACATTGTCCATTCTAGTGTTTAAAATTTCCCATCCGGATGGGAAGATCTGTTGCAAGGCCATTTCATCGTAACGAATCCCACGCGTACCTGGATTCGTGATCTGCACCTCAGCGATGAAGTCCGTTCCTTGGACAAGAGAAGACGGATCAATGCTGGAACCATCTGTATTACGGTAATTGACCGTTATTTTCAAGTTGGAAGCAGCGGCATCTTCTTGCCCAGCGACAGGCTGACCATTCAGGATAATCCTTGCGAAAAGGGTCTTATCCTCAGTGTTCTTCACCATCAGTTTCCGTGCCCCCAGATCGTCCATAGGAATAGCAATTTGGGCAATCGGGTTGACTGAGCCGCCATTGATACTTTGGCCATTATCCAATTGGTAGGTGTAGGCGAATTTTTTACTCACGCCTTCTTCACCCACGAACTTGCCCACTGCCAAAAGACTGAAGGATAAAGCTTGGGTATTGAACCATCTTTGGCTGCTTAATTCCTCGGAAATGTACTTCACTAATTCAGCAGCTTCGGTTTGCTTATTTAGACTGATTAGCGTCTCCAATATCATCGCTCGGTCTCGAAGGCGGGAGCCAAATGTATAGGATAACTCTTGGTATTCAGACACATCTGCGTCCAAATTACCTACTAGTTTTTCTACTACCTCAGTCTTACCTCCGATGGCGTAAGCTCCAGCTAGTTTCCAGGTCGCTGTCTTGCTCAAGCCATTACTTTCACGCAATCGGTTCATGGCGGCGAGATTGGGTTTGCCTGCCAGGGCTAAGGTGTAAAGGCGGTAGGCTTGGGCTAGTTCAGCGCTATTGCGGCTATAAAAGCCATATTCGCTTTCCTTGAGGTTCCATCGTTTGGCCACCTTGGTCTGGAACTTGATCCAACGATCCAGCATACCAGGGGGCACGGTATAACCTAGTGCTTTTGCTTCCAAAAGGAAGTGGCCAGCATAGTTGGTGGACCAATGGTTGGGTGTAGAGCCGCCTGGCCAATAGGCGAATCCTCCCTGGTCCGTTTGGAATAATTTTAATCGATTAATGGTCGCCTGCACGGCCTTAGGAATTCGCTCCTTGTCCACTTCTTCGAGTTCCATCAATTTATTCAGATACAATTGTGGGAAGCCACTGGATAGTGTCTGTTCCAAACAACCGTAAGGGTATCTCAATAGGTATTGTAGCCGCTCCCCCAGGTTGATGGGTGGGATATTGGACAACTCAAGCACCCCTTCGTTCGTTCCCGGCATGCCAACGGCTTGGAAGCTTGGATTCCAGGATTCTCCAGCAGCCAAAACCTTATCTGTGGTTTTGGTAATGTACGGATTAGGGTTGCGCACCTGGATTTCAATTTCCTGTTCTGTGGTTTCTCCTCCACCTTTAGCGGTAATGGTGAACTTAGCCACGCCAACTTTCTCCTGTAGCTGCACGTCAAAGTAGACCAGTTGATCACCGGGCTTGCTGAAACGAATCTGCTGATTGGGAGAGCTGATGATCTGAGCCAGACCGTTGCTTTCCTTTACAGAAACAGTTGCATTACTGACTTGATCGGTCATGGCAAACACATTGACTGGCAATTGTATGCGCTCGCCAGGGCCCAGTACTCTTGGTAACGTGGCTAAGACCATCAACGGTTTCCGTACTGGTGTCGACTTTTCAGCCGCTCCATAGGCACCACCACCTGCGGCAACCACCATAGTTCGGACTGCGCCGATGTAGTTCGGTAAAGTGATGGTATGTTTAGCTTTTTTGCCCTTCTTGAGTTCGAATGGTCCTAAGTTCATCACCACCGGTTTAAAGCGGTTGGCCTGATTATCCTGTTCTCCGGGAACTACTTCTCCATCACCCCCGATACTCAGAATGCGCTCCAATTCCCCGCCATAGGCGCCCAGGACTTGATCATAGATATCCCAGGTTTTGACACCCAAAGCCTCCCGGGCATAAAAGTGATCCCATGGATTCGGGGTGACAAAGCGAGTTAAACCTAGCAAACCTTCATCTACGACTGCCACCGTGTACGCCATGGCCTTCCCATTCTTCTCCTTAACCTCCAGCTCGAAGGTCTTTTCAGGCTGTAACTCATCAGGCATGGCCAAGACGGGTTCCAACTTGGTTTCTTTATCTTCTACACTAATGGGGATGACACCATAGAGACGGATCGGTAGGTCATTATCTGCCTGAGCATGTGGCTGGATCAGCGATACATGTGCATAGACCGTTGGCGCCATTTCCGAGGTGGTTTTGAAGGAGAAGGTGTTTTCTCCTGATTTGGCTTCTGTCCAGAAAGATTCGACCACCTTGGTTCCATTTTCAATGGTGACTAAGGCCTTGCCCGCTTCACCCGTGGGAATAGTCAATTTCACTTCTTCGCCTACCTCATATTTGGTCTTGTCGGCAGTAAAGGCCAGCATAGCTAATGCACTGCGATTTTGATCCTCATCGCCATACCAAGGGTAGCCGACGTAGAAGTAGTCTCCGGCGCAATGCCCACTTTCCTCGTCACATACTCTAACTAGATAGCGACCCCACTCAGATATGGTTAGATCCCAGCTGGCTTCACCACGACTATTCGTACTGATTGATGTCTTCTGATCAGCGTCATAATGTGTAGTGGAATTGTATCGAGATACTTCGTCATAGCCATAATCCCACCACCAACGCCAATTGACGCGGTAAATGCCAATCTGTAAATTGTGTTGACTTTTAGGATTACCTTCTTTGTCTACTACTACGAAATCGATCTGACTGGGTTTATCAATATCCAGTCGCTTTTCTCCCCATTGTTTGCGCGGAAGGCCAATACCTGTATAGGCGTCGTAAGGATGATAGGGTAGCTTATAATTATCGGTACTAAAGTCTCCTCCTTTTTCAAAGACTCTTGTCTTTAGATTGGCCATCAACTTACCCGGAACAAGCGTATTCCCTAGCAACTGGGATGAGATGGTAGCTTCACCATTGCCATCTAATTCCCCCTCAAATAGCGTCCTGGCTTGCTGTGAGAAATTGCGTGCAGGATCATCGAAGGTGAAGTCCTTGTATTTATCAAAAGTAGTTGGAACAGATTTTAGCTGTACTTCCACTTTGGCTTTGAGATACGAAGCTGGCGCGCCATGTAGCCAGGTAGCGGTGAGGTTTCCTTTGATGGGCTCATCGGCTTTAGATAGACTTTCCTTGTCAAAATCAAGATCAATTTTAAGGCGATTAGGTTTGACCGTTTCTACCTTAAGTGTTTTACGGAAGGTAGCGCCACCCGCCTTTACTTCTGCAGACCAATTGCCTGTCGGTGCATCCGCGGAGGTGTTAAAATGGAGCGGATAGAGCCCCTCGACATTTTGCGCACTTGTACGCTTTAGCTGAACTTGTCCACGGGCATCGTAGACCGTTAAACTGATTGGATAGTTGGGGGGTAGCTTAGCATTTTTATCCTCCAAAACAAAGTTCAAGAAGATAGAATCGCCAGGGCGCCAAACACCTCGATCGCCATAGATAAAGCCCTTTAATCCTTTCTGTGGCGCTTGACCGGATACATCGAAACGACTTAAGCTGAGCGCATCTCCATCTTGTAATTTAAGATAACCTTTTTGTGTGCCTTTCCGAGCCACCACCACAAAAGGCTTTCGGTCCAATTGTATGGTAGCCATACCTTGTGCATCCGTTTGCGCAATGCGCATAGACTGTTGCTGAAAATCAAAGAATTCCAATTCTGCTCCTGAAACTGGAGCTGTATTGATAAGATCGGATACCGCTACGAAGTATGAATTATCTGTACCTCCTTTAGCCAGTAAGCCTAGGTTAGAAGAGAGGATGTTTCTTTGCACAAAGCGATCACGATTGTAGTAAGCCGGCTTGCAAGGATCGTCTCTGTCTCTCCAGCTGTAGTCCGGATAGAAGCCTTCGATCCCATACCATCCATCCATAAAGCTCTCAATCTCACCCGCCTCCTCAAAGTCTGAACTAGATTCTTGTAGGGCTACCGTTTCAGCCCCATCCTCATTTCCGCAGAAGTAATTTGTATAGGCGGGACGGAAGCCAATCCTAATCTGGTAGATGGATTCTTCATCTGCTTCCACTAATTTAGAGAGATCCAAGGCATAACGCGTCCACTCACTTAAGTTGGCATTCGGGTTTAGCTGCTTTAGATCAACCTTTCTCTGTAACATTACCCGGCCAACCCGCTGTAGGTTGTAAGTTCCATCAATGCGATTGCTCTGTAAGAACTGCAAAATATTGTTATTGAATATCTTAAACACCTCCACCTCAACCGCGTTCAGGTTTATCGCTTCAAAGGGAAAGATGAGTCCATCAGAATTTGGTAGGATAACTCCTTGCCCTACCAACTTAACCGCCGGTTTTACATCTTCCATTTTGAAGAACCATTCACTCTTCTGAGGGATAGATTTTCCGGCTGTATTTCGTACGCCGGAGTTGACCACTAGAACGCGGTCCCCTACAACACGTGAAGATGGGTAGACCCTAACTTGATTGCCTTCAATGATAAACCTGAAGTTACCATTGAAATCTGGCATCGTAATCAGTCCATTTAGATCTTGATTCTCACGGAGTGGATCTGAAAAATTGACCAAAATATATTGGTCCTGCCCTCTTACTACGGACAGCTCGGTGACCTTAAAATCGCCTAAAGCGGGTACCTCAATGTCACGATCACCTTTTAGATCTACGTTGAGTGGTCGGCCATTCCAACTTAGTGCTACAGTTGAGGCAGCATTGCCTCTTGCTATATTCTGGATAGTGAAAATGTGTTCTCGACCTTCTCCATCATGGGTCCATTCGATTGCTAAGTCTTTGCCGCCTTGCTTGGCTGAAACTATGTCTTCTACTTTCTCTCCATCTGCTTCATCGGTAGTAAACAGAGTTCCTCTAAAAGACTGTTCTTCAAGGGCATTGATGTCGGGAGCAAAAAGTCCACTGAAACTCAAATCAAAGTATTGATCTTTGGTTCTAAAGTCGAACTCAAAACTTTGTGCATCTTTTGGGAGTTGGGAAAACAATTTTTTCAGGCTAACTGTACCAACATAGCTAGTGCCAGAGGGTAAGGATTCGGCTGGATCAAACCGTAAGGTCATTTCGTCTTCCCAGCTGGCCTGACCATCGATGGAGGGCGAGAAACTGAGTAAACCTTTGGCCTCTTGACCGATTTCCTCTGTCGTGGCTACGGCACTGGCAAAGCGAACCCGAATAGGGGTGGCCCTGGATACCACGCCAGCTGTGTAGGCATACACATAGGCGTTTACGCTTTCTGGCATCTGTTGGGCTCGATTTTCTTTCTTGCAGGAGGGAAGGATGACTATTGTGGAGATTGCAAAGAGGAGAAGGGCAATCCCGGATTTCAGGTTTTGCATGAATTGTTTTTATTGGTTTGTTGGGCTAAGCCGAAGCTCGGACCCATAAATTGGGAGTTTTTGATAAATTCCGGCATAAGTTAAGTATTTTGAGCATGATATAAAAATGAACTCATTTAAACTTATGAGCTGAGGCCCAGATGAATAAGCTTATTTGAATTCAATCCCATAACTTCTCTGCCCAGCCCTTTTCATGAGTCAATTTTTACCCTTATTTCCTCTCCAAATAGTAGTTTTTCCGGGGGAAGACCTTAATCTCCACATCTTCGAACCTCGATACAAAGAGTTAATCAATGACTGTGAAGAAGAAGGGATTACCTTTGGGATTCCAGCCTATATCGATAAGCGGTTGATGAAAGTGGGTACGGAGGTTATGTTATCCAGCATTGAAAAACGCTATGATAATGGCGAGTTGGATATCAAGACCAAAGGTCAACGTCTTTTTACTGTTGAGGAATTCCAGCCTGTGGCTCCTAATAAGTTATATGCTGGTGGCGAAATAGAATGGTTGGAGTTGGAAGCCGATGAACAGTTTCTGGGCAACGAAAAAATCCTTGACCTCACCAGAGAGCTGTTTCAACTGCTCAATATCCAGAAAAAACTTCCCGAGGATAGTAAAGATTTCTCGACCTTTGACGTAGCCCATCACGTAGGTTTAAGCTTGGAGCAGGAATATCAACTTTTGTGCTTGCTGGGCGCGGCGGAGCGACAACAATTTCTCATTGATCATTTGGAGCGCTTGTTACCCATGGTTAAAGAAATGGAAAACCTTAAGAAAAAGGCGCAACTAAATGGACACTTCAAGCATCTCAATCCTCCAAACATATAGCCTCCTTTTTGCGTCATTGGCCACTACCTTACAAATTTTCAAGACGACTTGACATATTTGTAATTTATTTCATAATTTGCCAACCGAAATAGTCTTTTGACTGTTTCAAAAGATGACGCACAGGTGTCAAAACCTGTTTTTGGCTCAACACTTATCAAATAAAGGTCAGATTTGATGTAACTAGGGCGGGCCTCAGCCTCGGCAACGAGGTTCTCTTCGTGGGACAAGGGGATTACCGAACCACATTAGCTGCCTTAATCCTGTTCATTGGGAGTCCAAAACTTCCCTGACACTTGTGCGCTTCTTTCCTTTCCAGTTACTACTTTCCCTTACTTCTGTCTCGGCTTCACATCTAAAATCAAGGAAATGATATTGGAGAAACGATTTTGGGTATCACCCACATCGGAAAAGGCATAATCAATCCGAAGGCTAGAAATCCTTAGCCCAACCCCTAAGCTGGGGCGGACCGACCAAAATTCGGATCCTGCAAAGTCTGTTTCTTGTTGAAATTGGTTGACTCCTGCCCGGACAAAAATAAAGTCGTTGTAACCCGCTTCTACACCTAAGCTTGGATCGATACTGATTGGATCTGCGGAGATTAAGGTGTTGCGTTTGCCATCAGTGGTGAGGATAGCATTTAACTCTGGGCGAACACTTACCTTATTGTATTGTAATCTGTAGGAAGCTCCTAAAATCAATTGTGGTCTTGTAATTTCGACACTGCTTATGGGAATTTCATTGCCGGTAATTTCAAGCACTTCTTTTTGATCGTCGGTGAAATTAAAGGACCAAGCATTGAATGTGGTGGTAACATCCTTGGCCATAGCTCCAAAAAGCCATTTCCCGCGCTCATATTGGATGCCCAAATCTAAGCCAAATCCCCAGGCCGTAGCGAAAGGCCCAATTCTCCGGTGGATGACCTTTACGTTTCCACCGTAATAGAAACCGCCTTTTTTCAAGGATTTCCGGCCTGCATAGCTGAGCAGAAATGCATAGTCCGCAGACGAAAACTCGGAGACATTATCAAAGTTGACTGTACCGTCATCTTCATACAAACTAAGGGTGTTTGGTATTTGATCGATACCAAAGCGGATCAACGAAACGGCAAGGCGCGTATTGGCATTTTTCAATGGCAAGGTGGCCCCCAGGTAATCATTCTTTCCTACGCCGGCAAACCACTCCGTGTGCATGGCGCCCAATTGCAAGCCATCTTCGCTAGGAATCCTCGCCAGTCCAGCTGGATTCCACGCAGCTGCAGTGACATCATCTACAGCAGCCACCATGGCATTTCCCATGCCTTGTGCTCTGGCACCAATACCAATGGATAGGAATTCATTGCTATACTTCTGACCCCAAAGAGGGAAAACGAGAAAGAGGCTAAGGGAGAGGAGTATTAATCGAACCATAAATCGTTTTTGATACGGGGGTTAAAAGGAAGGCCAAAACTACAGCTTTCCAATGCTACATTTATAATACGAAGCATTCAATTTTATGTTATGTCGGCCTAGCTCTTTTTTTGAGGACTGTGTCCGGCGACTTACAGTGTAGAACCACATTGATGAGCAAGAAAGGAAGTTAGACAAAGGAAAGAAGGGGTTTATGCCTCTTGGATATTGCTTCCTTCCGTAGCGGAAGCATCCGGCTCAGCAAACGCTTCTTTCTCTTCAGATGGGCTTACCTCAGCGATCGCATTTTCTTCTTCGGTCTGTTCCATCAGGTCCCGATTAACAGCAATGCTGGCATTTAATTCATAACCAATTAAAATGACCATAGCATTCAACTGCATCCAAAGCATGAGAATGATAAAAGCGGTAATGGATCCATAGAAGCGGTCATAAGACTCGTAGCGGCCGAAATTGTCGATATAGAAGGAGAAAATTAAAGAAGATAATAAGGACAAGGTGGTAGCCAAGGTAGTACCTGGCGAGAACCAATCAAAGCGCTTGATAGCTGGAGCACCGTATCGGTAGATGAACGATATACCAAAGTAGTAGAGAGATATGGTGGTGAGCCAGCGAATGAAACCGAAGCCGAAAGTAGCGAATCCATCTAAGGGAATCCAATTGTCAATCCAACTCACAATGGTATTACCCAGAATGATAAATACCACAGAGACAATCAACATGAAACCTAGAACGGCCGTAAGGATGATCGAGAGCATTCGCTTACGAACAGTGCCTCTTCTCTTGAAGATTTTGACATGTGATTTTTCAAAACTCTTCATTAAAGCCATCATTCCATTGGAAGAGAAATAGATGGCTAGTACTACACCAAAAGAAAGTAAGCCGACATTTCGTTTGCTGGTGAGGTTTTTAGCCAGCTGAAATAATTGATCCCCTGATTTACCTGGCATTACCTCCTTAATCTGCGCATACAGAAAACCCTCAAAATCTCCACCCAGCGGTACAAATAACTCAAATACTTCTTGAAAGAAGGGTAGCAGGGTTAAGAGTAGAATCAAAGAAGGAAAGAGCGAAAGGAAGAAACTGAATGCAATGGAGTTGGCACGAGTACTCAGATCAAATCTTCTAATTTCATTAAAGACGAATACGAGTATATCGGCGATGGCCACTCCAAAGAAGCCTGGGAGGGAATGTGTTTTGCTCCATTCCAGCACCCTTACAGTAAGCGGATGGTTGGTAAAGTAGCTCTGGATGGCTTTTAGGTTCAGTATGTTCCTTCTACTACTCAAAGTAAGACTGCAGTTTATCGGTCAAAAAGGAAGGAGCCGCTACCGTTTTATTGGTGGCTTGCTCTACAAAACACAGCTTTACGCTACCACCATTCACTAGTTTTCCCTTTGGATTGAAGAGTTCATGATGAAATACAATGTGCTGCTGCGGAAGTTGTCTTAATTCCGTACGTACCGTAATCAATTCATCGTATCTAGCTGGGCGAACGAAGCGCATTTGTAAGGACATCACTGGCATCAATATGCCGTAGTCGTCCTCCATACTTTGGTAAGTTAGGCCAATGGATCGGATCATTTCAGCACGACCTACCTCATAATAGGTGGCGTAATTTCCGTAGTACAGGTATCCCATTTGGTCCGTTTCGGCGTAGCGAACCCGGATGTGAGTCTCATGTCTGAACATAAGCCCAAATGTAGAAACTTAAAAGCAAAAGTTGAAGGATTACGATGTTGGATCAAGTTAGAGTAGGAAGTCTATCGGTATGGAAAACTGTTGGAAACCTATCCAGCCACCTAGAAATTTATCTGTGGTCTGATCCATTCATAGTAGTCACATTCTTCAAAGATCAACTTGGTTTGCAGTAATTTTCTGAACTCTGCCTTTGTAGGATTGATCTCATATTGTGGGCGTTCGCCATCTGGTGCCAAATCTTTGACCGGAGTGATGGCCTCCAATTTGTCCATGCGCTCAGGTAAGGTGGTCTTAGATAGAGCCAGATTACCCATCTGGTCTTTGCTCAGGAGCCACAGTTGCCAATGCTCTTCATTGATTCTGGTATTAAGTAGCTGATGGCCTTTATAATATTTTAAGATTTGATACTCGCCGACTCGGAAGAGCGTATCTCGATGGGTATAAGTCCCTGCTAGGGTTTGATCATCGAGGTATAGCACTTCGAAAGGCATTTCTTGGCCATCCTGATAGATCCGGCCTTCTTCAAAATACACATTCTCCATGGCATCTAGCTCGGCTAGGCTAGTGACAAAGGTGTAAGACTTTTCCTTGTATATACATTGCTCCTCTACTCGAACGATACTACTATCGCCAGTACAGAAGTAGGTTCCTTGATAGTGGAGTTCAAAGGCGTTTTGTGCCTTCACTCCTTTAGGTTGTGCATGGGTGAACACCAGAGGCGGTGTACAGCTAAAACTGAACAGGGCCAACAAGAAGAATCCAAATAGGTATTTCATAATCTAAGGATTTATACTTTCTCTGATGCATTAAAATTGGAGGAATTGATCAGGACTGGAAGTGATGAAAATCAGGGGGGGCAGATGATATTTATCAACTAACTCGAGGCTAATAAGGTGCTAACTTGTTGAAAAATAAAAGCTTAATCAAGATGAAAAAGATACAAAAGATATTATTCCCTACGGACTTTTCACCTGCGGCTCAAAATGCTTTGCGTTATGCGATTCACTTAGCTGATGAGCTAGAAGCGTCTATTCAGATTTTGCATATTGTTTACCCTCAAGCTGAACCCCTTGATTTTCCTGCGCTGGCTACTGAGGCTACCCAGCAGCAAGTGGGAGCGGCTGAGATGATTCTCAAAAGAACAGTGGAAGAAACCTTGGCTCAGGTCCAAACCGCTGGGAAGCTGAAAAACACGCCGGTAGTACTTCCTGATGTTGAGATTGGAACGCCGACAAATCTCATTACCAGAATAGCAGAGCGTGACGAAATAGATCTCATAGTGATGGGAGCTAAAGGAGAACATAGCATGATCGAAAAAGCCTTTGGCCGTGTATCTTTAGGGGTGGTAAAGAATGCCAATACGCCTGTTTTGCTGGTCCCAGAAGAAGCGATCTTTAAGCCGGTCAAAAATGTAGCCTATGCTTCTAATCTTTTGGATACTGATGTATACTATATCTGGCAAACGCAAAAGATGATGGAACCTTTCGATGCTGCTTTGCGTGTGATCCATGTGGAGACCGACGACATTGGAGAGCCTACGGCCTTGGATGACTTCAAAGCACTCTTCGCGGAAAATCCTAAATATAACAAACTGAGTTTCCACGAACTAAATGGGGATGAAGTTGATGTGGTCTTGAGTGGGTTTATGGAAGCCTGGGATATAGATATCATGGCCCTGTTTGCTCCAAACTATGGTTTCTTTGAAAGCATTTTCCACCGAAGCTTAGGCAAGAAATTGTTGAAGATTACGGAAGTGCCCTTATTGTTTATGAAGAAAAGATAGGATGAAGATTGAATAGTGGAGAAGGGACAATGAAACGTTGATGATAAAGGATAAATAGTGAAAATTGGGAAATCGGAAGTCAGGCTTTGTCCTAGCTTCCGATTCCTGGTTTTATCGCATCCTATCCCCGCTCAATTGGGCAAGTCATGCAATGCGATCCACCTCTAGCGCGGCTTAGCTCGCTAGAAGGGAGGGTAATAATAGTCTTTTTGACTTCTTCAGGTAAGACAATGCCATCTTTGAAGGCTTCTAAGAGATCGGGGGCGTGCACCACACGATATCCTGCATCTTTGAAAGCCAATTCGGTACGAGGATTTCGGTCGTAGGTGATGGCAACCCCTGGTTTCAAGGCGACGAGGTTGCAGCCATCCGTCCATTGTTCTCGCTCTTGATAAGGTGTCTCTCCTTTTCCACTTAAGATGAAGCGTGCATCAGCGGCTATTTCTGCCTCGATGAATTCCCGAACTGAAGGATATTGCTTCTTCCCACCCTCAATATTATACACCTCCACGTATGAACTCAGTCCATCTATGATGATGGGCTTGAAGGCCACAAAATCGCTTGCGTCAATCTGCGTAAAGATGGTATCCAGGTGCATATAGGAGCGATCATTAGGAATATTGACCTGAACCACATTCTTAATTACTTTTTTCTCAAAAAGCACCTTTTTTAAAGATTCTATACCATGCGCTGTACTACGCTCACTGGCACCGATTAGTAGGTAATCTGTATGTAAGATCATCATGTCTCCTCCTTCAATAGAGACCATTTCTCCCCGCCTAGAAGGTGGGAATAGATCTACATTGTTCAAGTTGATGATCCGACCCTCATCTCGTAGCTTGCGGAAAATCGGATGGGCCCAAATGATGAAACGGATGATGAAATTTTCTCGAAAACGAGCTTCTTTTGAGGCCTTGGTGATGATGATATGATCATTGACCGTAACAGCTATATCCCTTGTAAAGATGAAATTGGGGATCGGATCGAATAGGAAGTGGTCTTCCTCTTTGTAGTAGCCTGTTATCAGGACCTTAGCCAACTCCTGATTGGTCATTTGCTGGAGAACCTGCTCGAAACTGTGTGGTAGCTCCTCATAATCGACTACCTTTTCGATCATTTCCTGCTTGCTATCGTCATCGGAAGAAAGGGCTTCTTCTAGCAGTTGTTCGACTTCTAATACGTTTTCAGGCTGCAGGAAAGATTTGAGAATGTCCGTGAACACATCGTGTTCCTCTTGCATTTTGGGCAGATGGACAATGTCATCGAATAACAATTCTTCTGCACGCTTAGGCGTGATTCGACTAATGCCCTCATCAGGGCGGTGCACGATAACGCGCCTTAGTGGCGCGATTTCGGACTTCACGTTCACTTGATTGGTCATAACTTGGTTAGAGCTTTACTACTTTTTCTATTTCGTAGATGGAATTAATTTTACCGGCAAAGATGCAATAAAATCGGGGATTTTCACTCAGAATGGCGATTTCGGTTGGCCGACCATCATCAATATGATTAGCCTTCAATTTTGATTTGATTGTGAACATCGAACCTAGGTAGAATAGTTGCACTTCCTCACGCAGATACAATTGAATCTGCCGCTTCATTTTACTATAGTTGGATGCTGGTCGAGCCTTGCAACGATTGCAAAGGGAAGGGAAATCTGGCCGGCAATCTGTATTGATCGTCTGACAATCGAATTTTGGAAGGGGAGAGTGGGCAACTTTGTGATGGGTATAGGCTACCGAGGAGAGGGAAAGCAAACCGGAAAGGCCGTAAGGCATAATGGAAGCAAATTGACCATCCATGATGGTAAGGCCTAAGTCTTGCAATTGGGGAGAACTCACGAAAGCCATCTCCGAGATTTCATGCATTAATGGAATATCGGAAAGCCCAAATCGGCGATTTACTCCATTGCTATTGGCATAAGTTGCATTGATAACCTGGCTGGCTGATACCTCCCGCCTTTGATTCGAGGCTAGGTCATGCAAGCTAAGCTGCCATTGATCTCCCTCTGCATTCGCCTCCAATAACTCATGGTACTTCAAAACCTGGATTGAAGAGCTTGCTTCCAATCTTCGTCGATAGTGCCTAGCCATTAATATTGGATCGAAGGTGTATTCCTCAGTTAAGAATAAAGCCTCCAAACGGTCCATGCGAATGCTAGGATGATTATCAAGCCTTTTACATGCTAGGCCGATGAATTCGCAAAAGCGCTCAAACTGTGCTCCATCAGTGAAGGAGCTGTATTGATCAATGGCGTAGTACTTGTCGAAGGAGGAGTGGATAAGGGCTTGATGATCTCGAGTGAATCTTGCCTTGTTGTCATCTGACATCAGAGCAGTGGCGATACTTCTGGGGTAATGATACCCACTATGTAGCCGTGCCTGGTTGACGATAGAGGCCTTGGCCATCAGTTGTTTTTCCTTCTCGACCAGAACTACCCGACACCCCTTTTCCGCCAAGTACAAAGCTGCGTAGACGCCGAACAAACCACCGCCAATGATCGCAAAATCATATGTCTCCCGAGGCTTAATCATTGGAAGATAATGCGGCTAATTGTTGATACAGCTCCTGATGCTGTCCAGCTTGTAGCTGTTGGAAGAATGTCAAGGTAGATTGCAGCTGTTCATTTTTGGAAGGACCAATTAGGATGCCTTTTATATCTGGGCTGTAGTAGGTGTACACCATGCTGCATTCGTTGAAGCGCGTCAAGGGTGCCAAGGAAGATGTAGCATTATAGTTCTCCAAAGTGCTAGCCACCTTCAAGACTAACTCCTGGTATTTTTTGGTAGGTACGTTTCTAACTGCCGTAGAGCTATCTTGCCGATAGCTTGCTGTGGGCAACTTTAGCCCACCAGCATTGATGCCGTAGGCCATAAATCTAGGGCTGCCATGAAAGGCAGCATATCTGGAATAGTCAGAGTATACAAGGTTGTGCTTCATTTGGATATCCCAGTCAAAGTTGAAAGAGTTGTTCAACTGCTGATAGACCGCTGGGTGCTTGATACCACTCAATCCTATCCTCACTCCATCTTGCCTAAGGTGATCAAGTGCCTCCAAAGTAGCTTGTATCTCTTCTGCTTGTTCTCTATTATCCCAGTGGATCATTATCTCAGCCAATTGCTCCCCAAATAGATGTAGATATTCGTTGTAGATGATCTGAATGAAACTAGGACTTAGGTTATTCTCGGGAGTGTATAGATTATTGACACTCCCTATTTTCATCAATACTTTTAAATCTCGTACACCATGGGTGTTGATCCATTCGTGTAAGATACCTTCAGCCGCCCGGAAATCCTCCGTATTCTTGTTGATCGGATAATTGGTCGCTCCATCAATCCAGCGAAAACCAGCCGCATAGAAGTCATCCAACAATTTGAACGCCTGCGATCTTGGAATCGTCCAGGCCCATAAAGCGGTACCGAGTATGAGATCGATTGATGGTTTCACAGTTTGATTTGTGCTTTTTTGCTTTTGATGGCGCGCATGGATTGGATATATCGTTTGGCCAATGGTATGATCCTGACTTGACTGCTGTTAGCATCATCGGTCCACTTTACAGGAAGCTCGTATAACTTCATTTTTTGCCACTCGCTGATGATTAATAGTTCTGTAGAGAAGAACCAACCGTCATTATCAGCACCCAAGGCGTGCAACTTTGGATATAACTCCCTGCGCAAAAACTTAAATCCACACATCCCATCGGAAAATCGGGTACCGAGGTAGGTTTGCAAGAGCCAATTGAATCCACGGGAGGCAATTTCACGTTTTAGACTTCTACCAATTACCTTGGAATTCGAGTGTAGTCTAGTGCCATAAACGAGATCAGCACCGTTTTCAGCAAGTGCACGATAGGCTTCTAGAAAATGAGGAAGATCAGTGGCGAGATCTAGGTCCATATAACCTACAATATCTGCTTCCGATTGTCCCCATGAAGTCTTCAAGGCCAGGCCTACCCCTCGCCGAGGAACCTGCAAATAATGTACCTCTTCCCATTGTGTATCCAATTGCTTCCCAATGACAGGGGTTTGATCCTCAGAACCATTATCAGCGATAACGATACGCCATTGATTGCGGGTGGGAAAATTAGATTTTAAGAAGTCGTGTAAAATGCCTACATTTTCCGCTAAAGTGGCCTCTTCATTGAGGACGGGAATGGTGACATCGAAAGTCATATGACGAGGGTTGATACGGCTACGAAGATAGACTTGCTACCCAATATATGGTTGGACAATTAAGGGTTTTTTTCTTACTTTGTAGAAAAATGGAGTAGGTTTATCTATAAGCTGTAACCAATTACCACCAATTCCTATTCAGAATGTTTTATTGTAGCGTGATTGTCAAAACGTAGAATGGTTTATGCTAAAGAATTTAAAATCACTCTTCATTGTTGAGGATGAGGAACCGAAGAAGCCAGTAAAAGGGAAAAAACAAGCAGCGGATCAGCCTAAAAAGCAAACTAGCAGTGCTCAATCCACCGCTAGTTCTACATCCACGCCCGCCACGCCATCCCCCGGCAAAGTATCTTCCAAATTCGTCAATATTTTGCTCAAGGCCATGGATAGCAACAACTTGGAGGGCTTTGACTATTTGGAATTTAAGCAGTCGTTGAAATCCTTGGAGAAAATGCCCATGGATGATGCTACGCGCTATCAATCGGCCTTTGCTATGGCGCAGACAATGGGAGCTACCCCGCAGAAGTTGATGGACACCGCCAAGCATTACCTAAACATCTTGGCTAAGGAGGAGAAGAAGTTTGAGGAAGCCCTAGCCGCCCAACGTCAAAAACAAATTGGCAGTAAAGAGAGTCAAATAAAGAAACTGGAAGAAGTTGTAGCCAATAAGGCTGCCCAGATAAAGCAATTGACCAAAGAAATCGAAGAACACCAAAAGCAAGCCAATAGCCTTAAAAAGGAGATTGGTGGAGCTGTAGTTAAAGTCGAAAGCACTAAAAACGACTTCATTGCCTCTTATGAGAAATTGATCGCTCAGATCAATGCCGATGTAGAGAACATGAAGCAATATTTGAAATAATTTAACCTTAGATAATAGATGGATTCTGAACAATTAAAGCCCAAGTCTTTTTGGCAACGGCCAGAAGGCGTAACGGGAATGATCTTCTTAGCAGCCTTGATCATTGGAGGAGGTGTACTGCTGAGTAGTGCCTTGCCAATCTTGATCAGTTTGGCGCAAAACACCCTTTATCTAGCCGGAATGTTAGCGGTTTTGGGGGTGTTAGTATACATGGTACTTGATCCCAAGATGCGAACCTTGGTTTGGTACATGTACAAAAGCGTGATGAGATGGGTAACCGGTTTGTTTGTGCAAATCGACCCGATCGGCATTCTTAAGTCTTATGTAGATGATCTCAAGAATAATCTACGTAAGATGAATAAGCAGATTAGCCAATTGAGAGGCCAAATGCATAAACTGCAAGAGGTCATTCATAACAATAAGAAAGATATTCAGACCAACCTAAACTTGGCCAGCAAGGCTAAGTCGAGTAACAAGGACGCGATCATGATCCTAAAATCTCGAAAGGCAGGTCGTTTGAAAGAGTCAAACATGCGCTTAGAGGATCTTTATAAGAAGATGGAGATCATGTATCGCGTATTGACCAAAATGTATGAGAACTCACAGATCCTGATGGAGGATATCAAGGATCAGGTAGAGGTGAAAGAGCAAGAGCGTAAGGCTATCCATGCGAGTCACAATGCGATGAAGTCCGCTATGAGTGTCATCTCTGGTGATCCTGACAAGCGTGCTATGTTTGATATGGCTATGGAAGCCGTAACGGAGGACGTAGCACAAAAGGTAGGAGAGATGGAACGCTTCATGGAGATGTCATCAAGCTTTATGGATTCGGTTGACCTTCAGAATGGAATCTTTGAAGAGGAGGGCTTGAAGATGTTAGAAAAGTGGGAAAAAGAAGGCGTTTCCTTGATCCTAGGAGAGGAAAAGCAGAATCTATTGGTACAAGCCAATGACGATGCTGATGTCTTGGATCTAGATTCTCCGATTCAGGAGCCGATCCGTCAGACGGGACATCGCAATCAGTATGATAATTTCTTTGAGTAAACTAATAAACTACAAAACCTACTATCAATGGTGAGGATTTCATAGGACTCTGCTAGGTCTTTAGCTCTCTCGTCCTGAAATTCGCCATTCACCACTAAACCAAAATCATGGCAAGGAGACTCACAACTTTTTCAAAGTTATTAATTGTATTTGCTGTTGTAGCAGCAGCGTTTTTTGGATTTAATTACCTACAGAAGAGCGGAGCGCTAGAGGGAGTAGGTGGAGGATCAGAAAGTGGAGGAAGCACCTCTGGCCAAACCAGTAACGCTGGAGATTTCAAGAATGATGATGATGTCATTAAAATCGGCGTGGTAACCTGGGGAGGATATGCTGGTGGACAGTACTTTAACGAAGGTTTTCAAGCGAGCAAAGCTTCCCGTTTCTACCAAGATTACGGATTGAAGATGGAATTC
>CAJXPD010000035.1 GCA_913057785.1 uncultured Lewinella sp.
GCGCAATTGATGTTTTTGAGATGGCTTCTTGGTAGCTTCTTAGTAAACTTGCAGCATGAACTACCAAGAAATACTCGACGAGATTGGAACTGAATTCCGAACTACTAATTTTCAGGGTAAAGTAGCCTCCTACATTCCCGAATTGGCCAATGTGTCTCCTGATAAATTCGGGATGCATATCTGTTGTTTGCAAGGCGGGAATTATTCCCTTGGCGATTCCCAGGAACTTTTTTCCATCCAAAGTATTTCGAAGGTACTCTCCTTGACCTTGGCCCATCTACACGAAGGCGATGACATCTGGAAACGTGTAGATGTAGAACCTTCTGGAGATCCTTTTAATTCTCTAGTACAGCTAGAATTCGAAAACGGAATTCCACGCAATCCTTTGATCAATGCGGGAGCTTTGGTGATCTCAGATATCTTGGTGTCTCATTTGTCTAATCCAAAGCAGGACTATCTTGAATTTGTCAGGAATTTAGCCGGGGATCCTACGGTAGGTTTTAACGTAAAGGTCGCTGCCTCAGAAAAAGAATGGGGATTTCGAAACAGTGCCTTGATCAATCTGATGAAATCCTTTGGCAATATCGAGAATGATGTCGAAGAAGTACTCGATTTCTATTTCCACAAATGTTCCATTGAAATGAGCTGCGCCACTTTGGCTCGAACCTTCCTTCTATTTGCCAACCATGGGCAATTACTACACAGTGGCATTGCGATGATCTCTAAAAGTCAAGCCAAGCGGATAAATGCCATCATGCAGACTTGTGGGTTTTATGATGAGGCTGGCGAGTTCAGTTTTCGAGTAGGACTACCCGGTAAGAGTGGGGTAGGAGGGGGAATTGTCGCCGTGCATCCAGGAGCTTACAGTGTTGCCGTTTGGAGCCCAAAGTTGAACCCCAAAGGTAATTCCACCCAAGGCATGGCCGCTTTGGAAGCACTCACCACTAAGTCAGGACTCTCCATTTTCTAGATGCCTTCGTGAACATTTCTACTAACAACTCAGTTAGGCTGGCAGCTGATATTAAGCTACACATTTTCTCCGGAAAGACCTGAACTATCGCTAGATCGACGCTAAGATTAATTGAACAGTCAATCTAACAACCAAAAGGGTTAGATCGGGTTGTTCAATTAATAACACCTATTAAATACCTTAATAATGAGACGCCTATTATTCGTCTGGGTGCTAGCACTCTGTAGCCTCGGACAAACTGCCTATACCCAAGCAGACCTACCACAACAAATGAGTTTTAACTATGGTAGAAGTGTAATTGATGAAGCACTTCCAGAAGGTTTCGCTTACAATCCAGTTACGCTATTAGCAAATGCCCCGCTCTACTACTTTGGTCCCTTCAGCCTGTATGCGGAAGCTCAGTTCACCCGGGCTGATAATCTGCTGACACAGGGAACCGAGTTCGAATTTGGTCTAAATGGAGGGATTCGCTATCAAATGAACCTGAACAAGTACTTTGAAGTGAATGCTGCAATTGGCTCAGGCCCACATTACATTTCTTTGGAAACTCGGCTGCAAGCTAACGGCTTTATCTTTTCTGACAACTTTGAATTGGGCTTTTCAGTTTTTCTGCCCACCACTAAAACGACTATTAATGTGAAGAGCCGGTTTCGACATATTTCGAATGCGGGTTTGAAACGGCCGAATTGGGGGATAGACAATCTGTTCTTAATCGTCGGTATAGGGACAGTCCTGTGACTTTTGTCATTCCAAGCAGGGTTAAAATCATGTACTTTATGTTCTTCTAAAAAGACCGTGTTCGAAGATAGTCAAAGTGAAAACCAAGGCTTCGGGAGCAATCATTATCCTTGTTGTTGTTCATCTTACTTTCTACTTCCACGGAATTTATCCAAATAGGTATTTTATAAGCAAAATTTTCTTTACCGTCGAATGAGGTAGAGAGTCAAATTGAAAATATGAGAGCTTTATTTCTATTAGTAATTCTAAGTCTTTTATGGGCTTGCGAATCTCCGTCGGGAGAGCAAGAGGCCGCCATTCCAGCCACCTTGGTTAGCCAGCCTAATAATATATCAAATGACCAAGCCGGCTTGAGTCAACAATGGTACGAGGGAAAGGCAGAATTGACGAGCTATACTTTGTTGCAAAACCGATACCGAGATGTACATCCTGGCCAAGCAGTTATGGTTTTTGTGACTGAAGATTTTCTGACTGACAAACAGGTTAAAAACGATAATTATACGAACCCCAATTCGATTCCCATTTTGAAAATGAATCGTGTTTTGGATTTTCCAACTGGACTGTATGATTATCATATTATGACTTCCACCTTCACGCCTGCCGAAACACAAAAACACCCACATACTTTGAAGGTGACTCAGTCTACGACTGAATGGTGTGGCCAGGTATTTTCGCAGCTGAACTATAAGAAGGGGGAATACCAGTCCAAGCTGTTTTCCTACTTTGAAAGTGAGGGGGATCAAGAAACTAAGTTCAAAGCCGCGCTACTGGAGGATGAAGTCTTCAATCGTTTACGGATTGATCCAAGTGCATTGCCAACCGGGAAAACCAAGATGTTGCCTAGCCTGACCTACTTGAGGTTGGCTCATCGGCCAACAAGCTTGGTTGAGGCTGAAAATAGCATGGCAACTTATGACGGGAGTGATTTCGAAGGAGATGAATTGATGATTTATACCGTAACCTATCCAAGTCATAAGCGGACCCTGGAAATCGTGTTCGAAAAGGCAGCACCCCATGCCATTGTCGGGTGGAAAGACACCTATCCTTCGGCTTTTGATCGTCAGCCTAGAACATCTATCGCCAAAAGAAAGAAAACTGTATGGTCGCCCTATTGGAGTAAAAATAGCCTCCGTGATATGGCGCTAAGGGCTGAACTAGAACTGGATTAAGGAGTCTTAGTCGCCAGGAAAGCAAATGGGCAACACATCATTGATGCGTTGCCCATTTTTTTGTTTGTTATCTTTCCGCGTCTTATCCTGTTAGACAAGATCGAAAGTTAATTTCTATACATCTACATTTGCGTACTTCGCATTGGCTTCGATAAAAGCTCGTCGAGGAGGCACCTCATCACCCATCAGCATGGAAAAGACGCGATCTGCTTCCATGGCGTCTTCGATCGACACCTGACGAAGAATCCTAGCATCTGGATCCATAGTGGTCGTCCAAAGCTGCTCCGCATTCATCTCACCAAGACCCTTATAGCGCTGCACCTTTACGCCGCTTTCTGCCGCTTCCTTCCCTTTGGAGTATGCTGCGATGGCTTCAAGCCTTTCCTCTTCATTCCAGCAGTAACGGAACTGCTTACCTTTCTTGACCATATACAGGGGTGGGGCCGCGATATAGATGTAACCGTTTTCTACCAACTTGTGCATATAGCGGAAAAAGAAAGTGAGAATCAAAGTAGTAATGTGGCTACCATCGACATCGGCATCACACATGATGACCACTTTGTGGTAGCGAAGCTTTTCGATATTCAGTTTTCTACCACCTACCTCATCTTCCTCTATTCGCACACCTAAAGCGGTGAAAATATTTTTGATCTCTTCGTTTTCGTAGATCTTATGCTCCAATGCCTTTTCCACGTTCAAAATCTTACCACGTAGTGGAAGAATGGCTTGGAACTTCCGGTCTCGCCCTTGCTTAGCGGTACCACCTGCAGAATCACCCTCCACCAGGAACAACTCAGATTCATCTGGGTTTTTACTGGAGCAATCTGCTAATTTCCCAGGTAATCCGCCACCGGTCAATACATTCTTCCGCTGTACCATCTCTCTGGCCTTTCTAGCGGCGTGTCGAGCGGTAGCAGCTAAGATCACTTTATCGATGATCTTGCGCGCGGCCATTGGGTTTTCTTCCAGATAATGTCCTCGAATTTCTCCTACAGCTCGGGAAACGATTCCGGTAACTTCGGAGTTACCTAGTTCGCCCTTAGTCTGTCCTTTAAACTGCGGCTCGGGTACCTTCACAGACACGATAGCGGTAAGCCCTTCTCTGAAGTCTCCCCCTGACACCTTAAACTTGAGTTTCTTGAACATGCCATTTTCTTCGGCATATTTGGAGAATACTCTATTGACAGCTCGTCGGAAACCGTTTACGTGCGTACCCCCTTCTCGGGTATTGATATTGTTAACGAAGGAGTAGATGTTTTCCTTAAAAGAAGTGTTGTAGTGCATAGCTACTTCTACTTCCACATTGTCTTCCTTCCCACTTACGTGAATAGGGTTTTCAATCAAACGCTGCTTCCCTTCATCTAGGAACTCGACGAACTCCTTCAGTCCTCCCTCGGAATAGAACTCTTCTGTTTTGAAGTTTCCATTCTCGTCTTTTACGCGCTCATCCGTTAATTGTAGCGTCAGTCCTTTATTTAGGTAGGAAAGCTCTTTTAGGCGGTGAGCTAGTATATCATAGTTATAGACCAGTGCTTCGAAGATCTCGGGATCTGGTTGGAAGGTAACCGTTGTTCCATTGTCTTCTGCTTCACCCACTACATCCACAGCCGTCTGTGGCTTACCTTGCGCATATTCCTGCACAAAGATCTTACCCTCACGGTGTACTTCGGCCTTCAAATGACTAGATAGGGCATTCACACAGGATACCCCCACACCGTGCAAACCACCAGAAACCTTATAGGTATCTTTGTCGAATTTACCACCGGCGTGTAGCACGGTCATTACAACCTCAAGTGCTGATTTTTGTAGTTTGGCGTGCATCCCGGTAGGAATACCACGACCGTTATCTTTTACTGTTATGGAGTCGCCTTCGTGAATGACCACATCGATCTGAGAACAATAACCAGCTAAATGCTCATCAATGGAGTTATCTACTACCTCCCAGACCAAGTGATGAAGCCCTTTTGTATCGGTACTTCCGATGTACATACCAGGCCTTTTTCTTACCGCTTCTAGTCCTTCGAGTGCCTGAATGTTGTTAGCGCTGTAGTTCCCGTTTCCTGTCTTTAACTGCTCTTTTTCTTGTAAATTATCCATTCTGCAAAGATACGAAAATTACCCCGTTTTTTATAGTTTAAAACCGCTGTGAATTTGCCGTTTGGACGGTATCTAAAGGCGTTCAAAAAGCCTTTTGTATCAGACTCATCCTAAATCGAATTTGAATTGTTGTTATTACACTACTTAAGCGTCATTATTACTATTTTTGCGCCGATTAAGTGATAACAATGGAGTGGACTATTACGGGAATCGACGAATTAGAAGATTCTGCGAAAAAATTGTTGCAAGAAGCAGGCGAAAGAAAGATTATGGTCTTTTCCGGCGAAATTGGAGCTGGGAAAACAACCTTGATCCAACGACTCTGTCAACAGCTCGGAGTGGATGAAAAAGTGACGAGTCCAACTTTCGCACTGGCAAATGTTTATGCCACGGCCCATGGAGATGAGGTGTATCATTTGGATCTGTATAGACTCAAGGATGCGCAAGAGGCACTTGATATGGGGATTGAAGAATACCTCTACGGAGATCGCTATTGCTTCATTGAATGGCCAGCGGTAGTGGAGGATCTGTTACCCGCTGATACCCTGTACATAAGGATTGAATTGATAGAGAATTCCCATAGAAAAATTGTATTATTGTAGACTATGAGTGAAAAGGAGAAAAGGATACCAGTACCTAAAATCTTTACGGAAGGCCAGTACCGTACACAAGCGGAAATGCTTCCCGTTAAACAACGTTCTAGTAAGTTGTTTATTGGTATTCCAAAGGAAGTGACTATCCAGGAAAATCGAGTAGCCCTGGTCCCCTCCTCTGTCTCTACTCTGGTGGCTAATGGCCATCGGGTTGTCATCGAGACCGGTGCGGGGGAGAAGTCAAATTTCTCCGATCACGATTTCTCAGAAGCAGGTGCTGAAATTGCCTACAGCCCTGAGCAAGTCTACAAAGCAAAAGTGATCATTAAGGTAGCTCCTCCAACCCTGGATGAGGTAGAATTAATGCATCCAAATCAGATACTCATCTCTCCACTACAGTTGCCGATCATTTCCGGGGATTATATCAATCGTTTGCGGCAAAAGCGCGTGATTGCGCTGGCAATGGAGTATATCAAGGATGAATTTGAGACCTTCCCGATCGTTCGGATTATGAGTGAAATGGCAGGTACGAGCGCCATCCTGACCGCTGCTGAACTCTTGGCCAACACAAGTGGAGGTAAAGGGGTGTTATTAGGAGGGATTTCGGGAGTGCCTAGCGCTAAAGTGGTGATTCTAGGAGCAGGAATCGTGGCAGAATATGCGACGCGAACCGCGCTGGGATTGGGCGCTGAGGTGCGTATTTTTGATGACAACATTTATAAACTCAAGCGCCTACAGAATCAAGTAGGCAGGCCTTTATACACCTCAGCGATGAATCCCGTTTATCTTGAACGGGAGTTGATTACTGCCGAAGTAGCCATTGGAGCCATTCACTCAGAGACGGGCCGTGCGCCTATCCTGGTGAGTGAGGACATGGTATCCAAAATGAAGCCTGGAGCCGTAATTGTCGATGTGAGTATCGATCAGGGGGGATGTTTTGCCACTTCTGAGGTTACTTCCTTAAAAAGACCTACCTTTGTCAAACATGATGTGATTCATTACTGTGTTCCGAATATCGCATCGCGGGTATCGCGTACCGCTTCGATCGCAGTAAGCAACATTATGACGCCTATTTTGTTAAAAGCTAATAGCACGGCGGATATAGAACACTTATTCTTTACCAATTTAGGACTACGCCACGGTATTTATACCTACAAGGGATGTTTAACTAATGAATACCTGGGCCGTCGATTTGCTATTAAATCTACCGACCTTGACCTATTGATTACCTCTAATCTATAAACGAAAATCCTTCTTCACTTTTAGGAACCCCTATTAATGCTATTTTTGCAGCCTTTTCCGAGATACCTCGGTGGGAAGGCACAAACGTTATTTGCTAATGCTACTATTAGAAGAACAAAAACCAAAGAAAAAGAAGAAGAAACAGCTGCCGAAAGAGGTCGTGAATATTATCCGTACCACCCAACGGAATAATATTGAATTGACCCACATCGCAGACAATAAAGCCAATGTGCTGCTCAGTCTGAATGCCTTGATGATCACCTTCCTTTTGCCGCTAGTCGTAGCGCATACCCAGGTAATCTTAGAGGAACAACTGTACATACCGCTGGTGATCTTAGCTGCCACGTGCTTCGTGACCATTTACATATGCACCATTGTATTGAAGCCTTCCAACTTGAAAAACTTTCGGGATAATGCCAACAAGGACGGTCGGTTTAGTCCATTCTTTTTTGGCAATTTCTATCGAATGGAGCCGCAAGAATTTTTCAAGTACATCAAGGATACAGCTTCAGAACCTGAAAATGTGCGTGGCCACCTGGCGGAGGACCTATACTATGTTGGGCGTCGTCTGGCTCATAAAATGAACTATATTCGAATTGCCTTTAGCATCTTTATTGTTGGCCTTTTCTTGAGCCTTGCCTCTACGGCATTAGTTCTATGGCTGCTGTAGGTAGATAGACGAAAAAAGGAGGTGATGTTTCCATCAACCTCCTCATTACAATATCTATCGCACAAGACCTACCATCACATCTTCACGATGCGATGCGTTGTGGTCCCTATTTGTCTTTCAATTTGAATAATAAATTGTCCAGCGTTCAAGTGTGAGAGGTTTAGGCCTAGCCCTAGACTACCTTCTTCCAGAATCTGACGGTGGCGCAGGGTGCCATTGAGATCAAATACTCTGATTTCTCCCCTTTGGTCCGTAGCCTGGTCCAGGCGGATATTGACGAAGTCTGGCGTTAAGGTAGGGAATACTTGCACGCCCCAACCCTGCCCTTCAAAGACGACACTGACGATCTTGGAGTATGTGGTAGTCCCATCGTAATCTACTTGCCTTAGTCGATAGTAGTTAATCCCCTTGTAGGGTTTGTTGTCCCACAGCTCATAGGATTGCGGTATGAAGGTGGTACCTGCTCCTTTAACCACTCCAACTTCTTCGAAATCCTGTCCATCCGAGCTGCGTTCTACAGCCATATAGTCATTATTGATCTCCGTTAACGTCTGCCAGTCTAGTACCACCTGGCCATCAATCGCTCTAGCGCTGAAAGACATCAGCTCAATTGGGAGTGGAACAAAGGCCTGAGTTGTATTCAATTCCCCTAAGGACTGGGTAGTTTCATTTACCCAAACGAAGTCTCCTGGGCAACCGCCGCTGCCCTGTAATTGCATGCTTTTGGTAAATCCACTGAAAGAGGCCTCCAGCACATTTATACCATTTTGATCCAGGGTTTGATCGGCAACCATTCCATTGGCTACTCCATTGATGGCTTCGAGAGGTCGCAGTATGCTCAAGAACTGTACCACGGTTTGGGTCACCTTATTGTAGATGGCCCAGCCGGTCAAATGATCGATATCCGGAATCGGAACCCAAATCGCTCCCATACCATTTTGCTGATCTTCGATCTTGCCGCTAAGCGGTATGATACGCTCGACTTCTGATTCCTTGGAATCGGTAGGGATAACTTTATAAACATGAATCTCGTAGGCGTCTAGGTTTATTCCGGCTTGTCCGGCAACCTCGATTCCCTCATCTATGTCAATATTGAGGCCGATAACACCACTGGGGATATGTGTTTCGTACTCAATTTCATTGATGAATAAATTATCTCCAGCCCCGAGATCGGTACATCCTTGAGCAGGCTGAGTGGTTACTCTTTTTGCTTCGATCCAGTCTGTCCCTTTTCGCACGAAAAAGGTAAAGTGGTAATCGTTGCTGTTCTGAACACTTGTAGTTTCAAATCTTTCAGCAGAACCAAGGTATACGGGGTACTCCTCAACACCGAAGTCCGCGCCACCATCACCCTGTCCAAAGATTGGGTCAATGGTATACTGAGTGCCGTCTCCAGTAGGGAATCCCGTAATGGTGTTAAAGCCTGCTACCACCAAGACCTCATCGAAACAATAAGGGAGATCCCACATGAAACTGATCTTACTATCTGTTCCACTATGGATAAGGTTTCGAACGAAGTTAGGAGAGCTGCAGGTAGTGGCAGCACTAGCGTTCAAAGCAGCTTGCTGCTTATAACATGTTCCATTATACTCGAATACGGTAAGGTGATAGGTCGCTCCGTCGGTCAAACCATTGACGGTGAAACTAGAATTTCCGCCAGCAGCTCCTGCTCCAGCAAATACTACGTATTCACCAGGTGAAAGCTGATCTCCTGCGCCAAAAGTACTGCTTCCTGTGTAACTTAAGCCATTACAGGGGGCACTTGAGTTACTAACAGGACTGCCTTCACGCATGACGACCACTCTGCCCGAGCCATTGCCATGAGTAAGGTTGACAGTTAAGCTATTGTCTGTAATGAAATCAAAGGCAACGGCACCGTTGGTATTTGGCGCAGCACAAGCTGTCTTTTTCTCTCCTTTGATGTTAAGGGAGTTGCTGCCCAATTTCCATTCGCCGGTTTGTGCCTCCGAGCGGTAACCGTAAAAGCGGAAACAAAGCTGGTTTCCATTACAGATATCTATGCCTAGATTGCTAATTGTATGTTTTCTTTCATCTGTGTTGTCAGGTATGAGTTGTCCTAAAATAAGATCGCTTGTATTGAATCCATCTACAGACCACCGTACTTCGAAAGCACCGGGGCCGTCGTCTGTTCTTGACTCTGTAAACTCTAATTGATCGACTTCTAATGTGATTCCTGGGTCTGGAGTAATGCAGACTTCATAGTAGTCCACTACTCCTGCTTCTGTGGCAGTAGGCCAATAATCGGCGCGTGCACCTAAGGATGAATAGGTGATCTTGTTGATACCGTTTCCTCTGATGAAATCACTAGCCTGAACATTGGCGATCGCACTGGGGGCTGCTTCGTCTGTGGAGTTAAGGGCCCACTCTGAAAGCATAGTGAGTTGCCCGAATGCTGGGATTGTAAATGTCAGTATTGCAAGTAATGCAATACCCCTGTAAGTCATCATAGTACGTTTGTTAATATTAATTTTGCAAAGTACTGATGGGGTCTTCTCCCTCCCGACTCCATCAGCGGGGTTTACTGGGATTTTCAATAACTGGGAATTCATACAGATTACAATTGGATTATAAATGCTCACCTTCATGCAAGGTGTAGTTATTACACAATTGATACTATGGTATGGAACTATCGGTAAGCGAAACGAGAGGGTTGGATGCCTGTGTTGTTGATAGCATTTGTTTCCCCCCTGGGTTATCGACTGTAACGACAGATGTACAATAGTAAATGCACAGACGCCACAACAACTGCCAGATTATTAATAGTTTATCATGTCAATGGTCAATCACTGGCAGCCAAACGCTGTAGGGACTTAGCGAACTGTATTTCACTCCTTAGGTGTAAAATTTTGTGTAGTGTCTCCTTCTAAAAGACGACTCCAGAAGTAATGTTAAGCACTATTCAAAAGGGTGGTTGGTGGATGAGTTGAGTGCTCCTGATTATAAAGGGGGGGGTGGGAATTTTATAATCATGGATAGTGTTTCACTTACCAAATATAAGTCTTTCTATACTAAATTGCACGGTCTTTCAGTGGATTCACCAGCTTCTCCTATTCTATTTCGTTTAGTTTAATGCGTAGTCAATTGATTATAAAATTAAAAGCCGCGAAATGCTTCACTACCCCTTTTTTAAATAATTTTTAAGTATATACTTGTTGATGTTTATATGACGATAGGATTCTTAAAAGTAACGGGGAAAGAAGAGGAAAGTGTTCTAGTGCAGGTTCTAAGTGGCCTGAATGCCCAGTAAATTAGGTGGTTCCCATTCCTTTTTCGAAGATTTGTACAAGGAATAAAGCATAGAACATTAGCAATACTAAGCCTTCCCAACGTGTGATCTTCTTATTGTTTGCCATAATACCAAAGAGGATAGTCATAGCAATCATCATGGGTAGGAAAAAAACATTAATAGATTGGGGGATTTCTAAGGGGCCAAAAAAGGAAGGCACAGACATGACGATGTAGGTGTTGAAAATATTTGAACCCAAGACATTACCCACTGCAATGGATGTTTTTCCTTTCCTGGCAGCATTCAAACTAACAATAACTTCTGGAAGAGAGGTTCCCAGTGCCATGGCTGAAAGTCCAATGACTGTGGAAGGAATACCGGCGATTTCTGATAAATTTTTGATGGCTGTTATGGTATATTCTGCACTAAGCCAGACCAGAATACCGCCTACGACCAGGAGCACATAAGCCCTAGCTGAAGCTTTAGGGTGCTCCACTTTTTCCTTATCTTCATCATCCTCACTTTTGAAAGAGTAGGCCAGAAAAATGATGATGCCAAAAAGAAAGAGAAAGGATTCAAAAAGGGAAAAGACGCCGTCATTAAGGGCCAACCAGAGTAGGAAGGCGGAGCCCCAAAGGTAGGGCATATCGATGTGCCAAATGTTGTACTCTAATTCAATTTGCTTTACTATAACGGCTACTAGCCCCAATACCAAGGCAATATTGGTAATATTAGAGCCAACAATGTTACTTATTACCAATTCAGATTCTCCCGCTACAACTGCTGCTACGGAAGCAGCCAATTCCGGCAGGGAAGTACCAAAGGCTACTATAGTTACACCAATGATAAAAGGAGAAATTCCGAGGGAAAGGCCAATCTCTTCAGCTGAATCTACGAACCAGTCTGATGCTTTCAACAACACCGTCAAGCTAACCACGAAAAGCCCTAAAAATAGTAATACGTCCATATGCTTTCAGACCATTCCATTCGGAAAAAGTAACATCGGGCAAAAGTAAGACTTTTTTCCATTCGCACACTTTAATTCATATGAGGGCCCTTATTTTTTTTACTAAACGGCAGTTTCCTCCTGCTGAATGGGTTATTTTTATCGCTCAAAGCCTGCTAAAGGTAGATTAAATACCGATCCTTGGAGATAGAATTGCTATTTTTAGCCCCACCAAGAAACTAAGCTTTCAGCTTGTTTGACAAAGGTTAAATTTGCGTTTTCTTTGGGGAGATTGGATTCGCATAAATAGAAGTAAATGAGTTTATTTGCTTTTTGTGTAGGGTGAAGCAATATTAAGCCGTTTGTCTTTGTTGAAAGCTATGTATTTCGAATGACTAGATACCCCTGCTAAGTACCAAATTTTGGTAGCAAAACAATCGCAAGGCTTCACGGGTTATCTACAAGAATATAGAGGTGCCAAGTAGGAGAAGTAAGTAGTATGGGCAGTCACGGATAAAAAACACAATTCAATGCCATTAGATCAAGTAGATGTTGATCGCATAGATGAACAGCAACAGATTATGGAAAAAGAGATGTCATTCTTGGATCACCTGGAGGAACTGCGATGGCATATCATGCGTTCCCTTGGCGCTATTGCCGTTGTAGGGATCTTGATCTTCGTTTTTCACAACTACTTTTTTGATGCTGTAATTTTTGGACCTACCCAATCGGACTTTGTCTCTTATCGCATGTTTTGCGAAGCCTCACATGCCATGGGCTTAGGAGATAGTATGTGTTTTGAATTTGAGGACTATCAGCTACAAGCGATCAAATTTGCAGAGACTTTTATCACGACCATCAAGGTTTCCTTTATCATGGGCTTTGTGTTTGCCTTTCCTTATGTATTCTGGGAAGTTTGGGCCTTTATCAGGCCAGGGCTTTATCCTAAGGAGAGAAAAGCAGCTAGAGGTATTGTCTTTGTTTGTTCTATGCTATTCATATTGGGCGTTTTATTCGGTTATTTCATCATCGCCCCATTTGCTACCAACTTCTTGATGAACTTTACTTTACCGGGAGTGGATAACTCTCCGACATTGCAATCGTATACCGGCTTTCTGGTGATGTTTACGCTCCCTACCGGCCTGGTTTTTGAATTGCCCATTGTGGTTTATTTCTTATCCAAAGTGGGACTAGTGACACCACAAGCCATGCGTAAGTACCGAAAGCACTCTATCATAGGTATTCTACTCTTGGCTGCAGTAATTACGCCTCCGGATGTAATTACTCAGTTTCTAATTGGTATACCCTTATTTATCCTCTATGAATTAAGTATTTTTGTGTCGGCTAGGGCCAATAAGCAGTATGAGGCTGAATTAGATGACTAACAAGTGGTGGAGCTAGGTCTGAGAGGACTTAGATGATACGCTTTGATTCGTAGCAGTACATTATGGAAAGATTATCTTCAAACTTAACTTTATTCTTTAAGTTTTTCGTCCCTGTATTCTGGATCGTATTCTTCGGTGCTTTCACAGTCGCTGTTTTTGCGTACAAAAATGAGTTTTACGGAGAGATACCTGGACGTCCCCTTCGCATCGGTTCTGTGATCTTCTTTGTCAGTGGTTTGATCATGTTCTTCTTAACTACTATGCGCCTAAAACGTGTAGAGGGCAATTCAGAACATTTGATCATCACGGATTACTTCAAGACCTTTAGATATGCTCACGCCGGAATCGATAAGATCACCGAAAGCAAGTTTGCCTTCCTAAAATTGGTAACCATCCATTTAAAGGAAAAGGGGAGCTTCGGGATCAAGATTCCCTTTATCGCCAGCGCTAGCCGCTATGAAGAATTCATGAGGAATGCTGGCGCGCACTTGCCAAGAGAAAAAGCTTAACCTTTATTTTCTAAGGCCTGCCAAAGGACCTCTACTGGGTGTAAGGCCTTTCGCGCTGTGCCGTCAGCAATCTGATGGCGACAGCTGGTTCCTGCTGCCGCAATGATTGCATTGGGCTGTGCCGCTTTTACTGCTGGGAATAAAACCATTCCACCAATTTTCATACTGACCTCATAGTGCTCCTTTTCGTAGCCGAAAGATCCTGCCATGCCACAGCATCCTGATGGAATAACCTCTACGGTATACTTTGAGGGTAGTGAAAGGAGTTTAGCTGTATCTCCGAGGTCCGCCAAGGCCTTCTGGTGGCAATGTCCATGTAGTAGGATATGCTGGGCTGCGGAGCTGAATTGTTCTGATTGGATTCTGCCGGCTTGAGCTTCTCGGTATAGGAATTCATCAATGAGCAGGGTATGATTGGCTAATCGCCGAGCTTCAGCTTGATTGGATCGTTCAACTAATCTAGGGTATTCGTCCCTGAAGCTGAGAATAGCCGAAGGTTCAATACCGATTAGTGGTACCTCTTCGCTAATCAATGATTGGAAGATAGCCACATTCTGCTTGGCGAATTTTTGAGCTTGGACAAGTAAGCCTTTCGAAAGGTGTGCTCTCCCGCTTTCAGCGTGATCAACCCACTTCACCGTATAGCCTAGTGCGTGTAGGAGTTTTACTGAAGTTATACCAATATGTGGATCATTGTAATTGGTGAATTCATCGCAAAAGATGTAGACCTCTCCTGTGAGCGGAGAAGGTTGCTTCCATTGGGAATAGGTTCGATGAAGCCATTGTTTCAAGGTAGTCTTTCCTAGGGGAGGGAGCGCGCGTTTTGAGGCAATGCCTAAACTTGATTTAATGACCAAACTGGTCAACTTGTTGCCCAGGAAGAAATTGGTTATGGTCGGTATTTTCGCCCCAAGTCGATTGATGGAGTTAATGTTGGCAAAAGCTCGGGCACGCCAAGGAACGCCATGACTTTGGTAATATTGGTGTAGAAATTCGGCTTTTAGACTCGACATATCGACATTGGAAGGGCATTCAGAGGTACAGCCTTTGCAAGAGAGACAAAGGTCCATGACTTCGTAAATCTCTTCATGGCCGAAAGGATTGGGTTGTTGGTCTTGGGTGAGAAATTCACGCAAAGTGTTAGCTCGGGCTCGGGTAGTGTCCTTTTCATTCCTCGTGGCTTGATAACTAGGGCACATGGTCCCTCCGGACAACGGCAGCTTTCTGCAATCTCCAGAGCCGTTACACTTTTCCGCCAGACGAAGAATGCCGCCCGTTTCAGAGAAATCCATCAAGGTATCAATCTTCGGTTCCGCCCGATCCGGCTCGTAGCGTAAGGAGGTATTCATCGGTTCAGCGTCGACGATTTTGCCTGGGTTGAAGATGCCTTTGGGGTCCCAAGTATGTTTGATTCGTCGAAATAGGGCGTAATTCTCTTCCCCAACCATTAATGGGATGAAAGCGGCTCTGACTCGTCCATCCCCGTGTTCTCCACTTAATGATCCTTGGTAGCGCTTCACCAATTCCGCGGAAGCTTTACTGATGTCGTAGAACTGCTGTACATCTTCCGATTTTTTCAGGTCCAGGATGGGACGGAGGTGGATTTCGCCTGCTCCTGCATGTGCATAGTACACCGATCGCTGCCCAAAGCCCTCCATGATGGCAGAAAAATCAGCGATATAATTAGCTAGATCCGTTATGGCAACAGCCGTGTCCTCAATGCAAGCCACGGCTTTTTTATCACCAGGAATATTGGCTAGGAGTCCTAGCCCCGCCTTTCGCAATTCCCAGACGCTGCTGGTACGTGGCGGACGAACCTTAGGAAAGGCATACCCAAAGCCCTGCTCCTGGAGCGCCTTGATTAGCACATCGGCTTTCGCCTCAGCCTCCTCCGCTTTCACACCTCTAAATTCGATCATCAAGATCGCTGCTGGATCGCCTTCAACGAAGAATCGGTTCTTACTTTGTTCAATATTATCTTTCGTACAGTCCAGGATGACTTTATCCATTAATTCGCAAGCAGTCGGACCAAACTGCATGGTCAATTGCGTAGCTTTTAGGCTTTCATCAATGCTGTTGAAGTGAGCTGCAACTACAATGTCATGTGGCTCAGGTAGGGGATCGATATGGAGTTTGATCTCTGTGGTAAAAGCCAAAGTGCCTTCACTGCCACACAGCAATTTGCAGAAGTTAAAAGCTTCTCCATCAGGAGTGAAGCTCTCCGTCTCTAGTAAAACATCCACCGCATAGCCAGTATTACGTCTTTGAATGCTGGACTTGGGGAATTCTGCTTTGATCGAGTCTTGCAGGCTAGTTTGTTCGAGTTCCGTTTTGATTTGGCGATATACCTCTCCTTCTAGACCGGGAGCCTCTAATTTTTCCTGAAATTGTTCTGGGGTAAGTGCTGAAAATTCGATTTTACTTCCATCGCTAAGCAGGGTGTTCAAAGAAATGACGTGATCTCTGGTAGACCCATAGACAATGGAAGTGGAACCACAGGAATTATTTCCCACCATTCCTCCGATCATACAGCGATTAGCCGTGGAGGTGTTGGGCCCGAACCAAAAACCATGCGGCCTTAGGAATACATTGAGCTCATCTCTAATTACACCCGGCTGTACTCGAACCCAGCCTTCTTCAGTATTCAGCTCCAAGATTTTCGTAAAATACTTGGAAACGTCTACTACAATCCCTTCACCGACACATTGGCCAGCGAGAGACGTGCCGGCCGTACGAGGAATCAAGGAGACCCCTTCTTCCAAGGCAAATTGAATCAACAACTGTAGGTCATGGATGTCCTTGGGTAGAGCTACGGCTAACGGTAGTTCTCGGTATACAGAGGCATCAGTAGCGTATAAAGTACGCATTAGGCTATCGTAAAAAAGTTCTCCCTTTAGTTTGCCTGAAAGTTTGGCTAGTTGATGCTGTAGCTTTGCGTCCATGGAAGTATTTTAGTTAAAATCGGGCATGCAAGGGGATGTCAACCGTGAAATCGAGGTTCTATCTTACCTTTTATACCGGTTTCTACCCGGAAAGTATAACCAGCTAGGGGGTAAGTTTTACGTTGTTGCGCATCTAGGTCGCGGCGGGAGGTGGTAATGAACAAGGTCTGCAAATTCTCTCCGCCAAAACAACAACTGGTCGTATGCGGGGCAGGTACTACAATCTCTTCAATTTGATTCCCAGCGGAGTCATAGTGAATCACTTTGCCCAAGCCATAAAAGGCTATCCAGAAGCCATCTTCTGAGTCCGTACACATCCCGTCCGGGTAAATGGTTTTAGGAAACTCAATGTAGCGTTTTCGACTGGATATGAGTCCAGTCGCAGGATCATAATCATAGGCAAATACACAGTGTTGGAGCGTATCGATCATGTAAAACTGATCCCCTGTCTTATTCCATGCCATTCCGTTGGTGATGTAGAGATCGTGTTCCAACGTCTCCCAACTCTGATCCGACGCTAAGGAGAAAAGTTTACCCAAACAACTCACTTCATCATAAGCCATAGTGCCCGCCAAAAATCGACCAAAGGGGTCAACCGCACCATCATTAAAGCGCACGAGAGCGTTCTCCTGTTCGGGGGAAGGCTCTATCAGTTGAAGCTGTTGACTTTGTTCATCATACAAGCCAAATCCATCACGTACACCCATGACGATGCCTCCTTTTTCCCGAAGCGCTAGGACACCTAGGTCTTGTCCTACCACAAAGGTCGCGGCATTTCCAGTCAGCATGTTCCCTTTGTAATATTGTCCTTCTGGAATGTCTACCCAATATAGTTCTTGCAGGATCTCATCCCAAACGGGCCCTTCACCATGCGTGGCTTGAATGTCGAAAATGGGTTCGGGTGTTAAACTCATGTAGTTGTATTTGTAGGTACCGGAGGGGGACTGGTTGCGGTCCATCCCCCGTCCACGATTATCGTTTGTCCTGTGATCTGACTGGATTGTGGAGCTAATAGAAATAAAGCAGCATGCGCAATGTCCTGCGTATTGGCGGGGCGATTGGTAGGCGTAATTCGCTCCCATTGTTGGCTGAAATCTCCGCCATCTATTGCGTTGGTACGTTCAGTCAGTGTAGCTCCTGGAGAGATGGCGTTGACTGTGATGCCGTGCGGAGCCAATTCAACACCAAGTGTTTTCGCTAGAAACCGAATAGCAGCTTTGGACATGCCATAGGCGGTCAGTTCGGGATGATACTGATGCCCAGTTACAGAGGACATCAGCAGGATGCGCCCGCCCTGCCCTTGGCGAATCATTTCCTTGGCTGCCTTCTGAATGAGAAAAAAGGTGCCTCTCAGGTTGAGGTTGATAAGCTGTTGAAATCGATCGGGGGTGTAATCCAAAAAGTCGCCATAGGTGGTTATGCCGGCGTTAGCGATGGCTAAATCCAGCTTTCCAAAGGTTTCCACGGCTTCATTGACCATTTCTTGGATATAGGCCACATCTCCTGCATCGCCCACTGTGGCTAGGCAACGCCCCCCGAGGTTGCGAATCTTAGCGGCAGCAGCGATAGCAGCCTGCTCATCTTGATCATTGAGTAGAATTATGGCTCCCTGTTTGGCCAATTGATGAGCTATTTCGAAGCCAATACCGATTCCAGCACCAGTGACAATGGCGACCTTGTTGTTAAAGTTCATTTCGTTTGTTTGAGCCCTGGAATATCCAGTAGATAGCTCAAATATCAGAAATAATAAGTGGAATCCTTCAGGAATCCCAAAGGAAGTGAGCTGGTTGGGCAGGATAATTCAATGACAATTATTTCTCTTCATCTAAGATCCCCGTTACACGAATCTCAACCCTTCGATTTTGCTGCTGTTCGCCTGCGGATCGGGCTTTGGGGAAACGCATTTTCCAGTTGCCGTATCCCTTGAAGGAAATGCGCTTAGGGTCAACTTCATTGGCTAGGAGGTAGTCAAAAATGACCTTGGCTCTATCCCGTGACAATTCGTAGTGCCAGGATTCTCTGGAAACCGGCGGCTGGTTGGGGCGATTGATATGACCTCCGATCTCAATGACTAGATCCGGATTCATTTTCATAAAACCGTAAACCATGGGTAGAATGCGCTCTGATTCTCGAAGTAACACAGCTTTGTTCCCAACAAAAAGTAGATCTGGAATATCAGCCACTTTACCCGGAGCTGCTTGCGGCAAGGCCATGTGCAGCATGATGTCTGCCCGAGTTTTGAGGGTCTTACTTTTGAGAAAGTAGCCTTTGGAAAGTATGTCAATGGTGATCACCTTTTGGTCAGGAACGACATGCTTAAAGGTACCATCTGGTTCTGTTTGGAAACTGTCTTCATATTCTTCGCCTCGGAGGCGTAATTCGGCGGGAATCCCTTCTCCTGTTTCCTCGTCTCGGATTTGTCCAGTGAGATAAGTCATGGGCTTACTGATGTAGCAATCAATAGTAACCCGGCGGTTTTGCTGCCTCCCTTCCTCCGTACTATTGTCTGCCTCGGGGATGCTTTCCCCAAAGGTTTCAATTACTAGAGCTTCCTCTGGAATCCCTAGTTCCATCAGCCCATTTAGCACGCTGTTGGCTCTTCGGTCTGATAAACCTTGATTGGAGTCATCTGTACCAATGGAATCGGTGTGAGCGGTTAAATGAATTTTGGAGCTTGGGTTTTCAGTAAAGAAATCGGACACCTCGCTCAACACATTGCCTGAGTCCTCTTGCCATTGATCCTGCCCTAGGTCAAAATAGATTCGATAAGACTGTACTAAGATGAGAGAATCGAAGGACATCTGTCCATTCAATAGCAAAGGAAGGGCGGTCAATAGCGTCAAGAAAAGGCGTCGCATGTGTTAAGGTTTGGTAACTTAATCTACTACTATGTGGTTTGAAAGTACTAAATGTCCTATTTCCTAAAAACTTTCCTGCCCCAAAATAGCACTTGAAAACCGTAGATACTTAACCAATAGACAACTGCAACAAAGGAAAAGATGCCTAGCCCAGCAAAGATCTTGCTGTGTCTTAGGTCGATCTGGAAGAACTCAAAACTGACAAAGTCGCTGACGACCATAAAGGCATGAACGAAGAACAATAGAAACAGAATCTGTAGGAGTTTATTTAGGTATCTAATGGCTTTGATGTGCTTCTTGTCTTTGATCTGTTTGCGGCGGCGGCGAATGTAGCGGTAAGCAAAATACATATAAGCAAAGAAGCCAGCCAGGTACAGAAATTGCTCGAATCCACCATAAAAGGGATTATAGAAGTAGCGATCCACTTGACTCCTTGCCTCAATGCTTTTGGAAAAAGTAACCAAAAAGAACAGTAGCTGTCCTCCCGGTAATATGAAGTGTTTAACATCCGATAACCTGAATTTATAGGCAGGATATAGAGTTAGCTTTACGTAGTAAAATAGGAGTGTAGGAAAGGCTAGAGTATAGTAGATCGGTAAGAAATTGAATTGTGGATAGGCTTTGTAAAAATCTGTCAGCATAAAGATATTATGCAGTAGGGTCAAGCCAATCGTTATCAATAAAAGTCCATAAAAAGCATTAGCTCGCCGCTCCCCTGATCCCTTGAAAAAGAACAAAAAACCAATAAATAAACTCTGCAGCACACCAATTGTCATTAAGCCAATCAGGATGTAGAAGAATATTGTATGGTTTTCTAAGGACATGCTGTAGTTTTCTTTTTTGGCAAAGATCGGGATTCTTTGGATTAAAGTCCAGTCGCGCTGGCTGCACCTCACCTCACCGGGTGACTTAGAGTCACCCGGTGAGGTGAGGTGCAGCAGCAGCGCAAGTAGCTTATTGCTTTGGTCGCTTATAGCGAATTGGAGCTGCCGGCTCCGGTTTAAGCTCTATACTTTGTGACTTCATAAGCTTAAGCGCCTCCTGGACTGCTCTTTCCAACTGTGGGTCACCACCCTTGATGACTTTGGCAGGATCTTGGATCACCTCAATATCCGGTGCGACACCAACGCCTTCTACGGCCCACTCGCCATTCACATCAAAGAATCCTCCCCTAGGTGCTACCATTCTACCCCCATCGAGGAAAGGTGGTGTGTCCCAGGTTCCTACTAGACCACCCCAGGTTCTTGTACCGATAAGTGGGCCAATTTCCATCTTATGGAAAAGATAGGGTAGGAGATCCCCGCCGGATCCTGCACGTTCATTGATGATCATTACTTTAGGACCCCACAAGCCTGCCATAGGCGTAGTGAAAGGGCGTCGATCATTGGCCTTGCTATTGAAGTAGCCGTGGAGTTTTCTAGCCATCACATCGACCATGTAATCGGCTGCAGATCCTCCACCATTGTTACGTTCATCTATAACTGCTCCTTTTTTATCTTGCTGCGCAAAGAAATAGCGATTGAATGAGTTGAAGCCGTTGCCGCTAGTGTTTGGCACGTAAACGTAGGCTAGCTGACCATTGGAAAGACTATCGACCTTTCGCCGGTTTCCTTCCACCCAATCCACATAACGTAGATTGCGCTCGCTGCTAATGGCTTTAGTGATGACCAATCTAGCGCCTTCTTTTGAGGTACTGCTATTGACGAGCAGTTTTACTTGGCGGTTGGCCGCTCCTTCCAATAGACTAAATGGATTTGTGGGAGCTTGAAGGTTTTTCCCATCAATGGCTAGGATATAGTCTCCTTCCTTCACGTCCAAACCAGGGATGGCCAAAGGTCCTTGAACACCAGGATTCCAACTCTCCCCGGTGTAGATTTTCTTAATACGATAATAGCCATTTACTGCTTCCAGATCGGCTCCTAGAAGACCAATCGATACTCGATCGATATCTGGAAAATCACCCCCTCTGGTGTAAGAGTGTCCAACGGCTACCTCCCCACCAAGAATATCTACGATATAGTTCAAGTCGGTACGATGACGAACATGATCCACCCAAGGGCTGTACCATTCGTACACATCATCCCAAGGTGCGCCGTGCACATTGTCAACATATAGGAAGTCACGCTGATAGCGCCATCCTTCTTTGAAAATCTGAGCCCATTCTGCCCGTGGTTCAACCTTCATCTTTAAGTTCAGTTTCAGTTTACCCGCGCCGGGTTTGGGCGGCGGGCCTCCTGCTCCGACGATTCCCCAGCTACCCCGACTATTGTAGAGGAGTTGTTTCCGGTCATTAGAAATCGAAGCTTGTCCGACTCCTTTCAAGAATAATTTAGCCTCCTGTTCCTTTATATCGTAGCGATGTAGGCTAAGTCCTGGTTGATTATCTACCGCTTCCATGTAGAAGAACTTGCCTGTTGGCCCTGCTACCATGGCCACATAGTTGCGAGCTGGAACGTCGATGGCGAGGATGCGGCGTGCCAAACCTGGCATGTCAATGGTGACCAAAGAGTCCTTTTCTGCCTTTTTATCTTTTTTCTTGTCCTCTGATGCAGGTTCCTCATCACTCTCTGGTAGGAAGGGAGAAGGGGTGTCTTTGCCTAGCAAAACCATATACGGGCGATACGTGGTAGAAGGATCATACGAACTCATATCTAGCCAACCCGTATTCAAACCGAAGTTGGTGCTGGCCAAAAAGTAAAGGTACTTACCACTTTCGTCCCAGACCGGGCTAATGGCATCGGCCATCCCGTCGGTTAGTTGGTAGGTTTGTCCCGTTTCTACTTGATGCACTTTGATGGCCTTATGCTGATTGTCTAGCAGACGAGCATAGGCGATCCAGCGACTATCGGGTGACCAGACAGGATTCATGCTACGATTGGGGTGAGCAAAGCGGTCGGTGTCGGCTTTCTTCACAACCCCACTTTCAATGTTGGCATACCAAAGGTTGTAGTCGGTATCTGTATAGGCTATGAATTTTCCGTCTGGTGACCAGGTAGGATTGAAATAAAAAGTAGGATTGGGGAGTTCGATGCTCTTTGGTGCTTCCAAACCCATTTGGTCACTGATCATCAGCGTATACTCGCCGGTCTTATCAGAGAACCAAGCCACCTGTTGACCATCTGGCGACCAAACAGGGTATCGATCCGCCACGCCAGGTGACTGTGTTAGGTTTCGCCAATCGCCTTTCTCTTTGGGTGCCGTGAAAATATCACCCCGATATTCGAATATTGCACGTTTACCAGTAGGGGAGAGGGAGGCATTTGCCAATCGGCCTGCAGGTACATCTTCCCAGCGAGGTCGTGCCCAATGAAAATCACCTTTGACCTCTACAGCTAGCTGCTTGCTATCCCCCGTTTCAGGCTTCAATTCATGTAGCCAACCACCTTGCTCGTAGATGATGGCATCAGGACCTGCATCAAGACTCTTTACATCGAAATCCTTGTGATAGGTCAACTGCTTCAGCTCATCATTGCGGGGATCAAAGGACCAGATGTTGCTGGCATAGTCTCTTTCCGATAGGAAATAGACCTTTCCTTTGTACCATACGGGATCCAAATGCCGCTCCTTATCTGGCTGGGGCACTCTCTTGAGTTCAAAGCTTTTCATGTTGACAATCCAAATCGGCATTGCCTGTCCACCGCGATAGTTTCTCCATTCAGGATCCCAGCCCGTGATCGGGGTGTAAGCAATATAGTCTCCTTTCCCAGATAATTCTCCATAGGCAGCTCTTGGAATTGCCAATGCAGTTGGAAGTCCTCCATCTAATGGTATGGTAAAGAGTTTGCTAGTCTGTGTGGGGCGGCCATCACGAGAAGAGCGGAAGAGGATGGAACGGCCATCTGGGCTCCAACCCTGCACAAAATCTGCGCTTGAATGCCAGGTTAATCTGCGCGGCTCCCCTCCGGCGGTTGGGACGACATAAACATCTGTATTCCCATCATACTGGCCAGTGAAAGCTACCATGTTTCCATCGGGAGAGAAGTGAGGTAGACTTTCGCTGCCTTCAGCGCTGGTCAAGCGTTGTGCGGAGCTTCCTCCACGCTCGAGAACCCAAAGATCGTCGGCATAAACAAACACTATTTTATTCTGACTAATAGTAGGCTGTCGGAGAAGCCGAGTGCCTTGAGCCCAAGAGAATTGGCCAAGGATCATGGCCAGGCCCATAAGGTAAAGGTATCGCATGTTGTTCGGTTTTATTAGCAAAGGACTAAGCTTGCTTTGGTATGATAAATAGCATGAAAACTTAGGTTCACTAAGGTAAACTTTATTGGCTAAAATAAGCAGTTCGATTAGGGACTCGCCAAAATCTAGCAAGATTGTAGGTCAATGAGTATTGGCACTTTAAATGGGAAATTTTCCCAGGCTTAGGAAACTAATGCTGGATGAGATTGTTAGGAAGGCGATGGCCAAGTTATGGGATTATATCAAGCAGCTTTTTCAAGAGGCAGAACAAAGTTCAGCTAGCCAACCTGTCGTGCACGAAATGATAAAGAGGAGTCCAGCGGAACGAGAAGACTATTTACAGTGGCGAGAGGGCTTGATTCGCCGTAGGTTGATTGACTGGCTGCGGGATCAGTATGCAATTTTTCAGGTTCTTCCAGATGATATAGATGAGGCCTTAGATTTCTTGAATACCCCCTCATCCAAAGGCTTTGTCGTCCATTTCTACAAAACCAACTATTCTCGAAGAGAGGTCATCCATTTCTTTGACTATCTAAAGGAACAAGTATTGGCCCTCAACTACCGCACCCAAATTTCAGATAGCCGAACCTATAATAAGCCCGGCTGGGTAGAGACCACCGAACGTCACTACCTTAAGCCCCGCCCCAATTTTGAGGCGGGGAAAAAGTCGAAGCAAGCTTTTGGCAATGTGATGATCGAGGTGGAGATCCGCGATGAGAAAGTTCGCAATCTCCGTTTCCGTGCTACGGTGTACAAGGATCATCAGTTTGAAGAGGCAGAAGATTTTAAGGATTTGATGCAAGCGTTGTTGCATTGAGCGCCTGTTCATATAGAAAGCTGCTGACGGCCAGCACTACCTCCTCTTTCTTCTCTTCTTGTGGGAAATGCCCACAGTCTTCCAGTTTTAGTACCTGAGCTTTAGGAAAGGCACTGGCGTATTTGTCAAGGTATTTGGGAAGTACGAAAGGGTCTTGCATACCCCAGATGAATAGTACAGGCTTGTCTTGAAGTCGATGGATTTTCTTCCATAGGCTTCCAAACCATTGCTGATCATTCAGAATAGACCTGGCAAATGCTAAGGTGCCGTGCCGTTCTGAAGCCTTCCGAAAAACCTTGGTGTAATGCCGATGCACTACTTTGGAAAGTCGGCCTGCCTCATGAAAAGATTTCGGAATAAGGAATCTTGGGGAGAAGTTTAGCCGTAAGTACAAAAAGGGAAGCAATGGACTTTTCAAAATCTTGGCAGATTGCTGAAATTCTGGCTCATTAGAAGCATCCCACAGCCAGGAGTTCAATAGGGTGATACTGCTGATTTGATTAGGTCGATCCAAGGCGTAAGCCATACCGATAACTCCGCCAAAATCATGCAACACTACATGTAGATCGGACAACCCTAAATACTCAATGAATTGCGTCAGTACCCGAACATGTGTAGGGGTACTATAATCGTAATCTTTAGGTTTGTCGGAAAGTCCAAATCCCATCAGGTCAATAGCAATACAGCGAAAATCCGTGGATAGTTTTGATATAAGATGCCGATAGTCGAATGACCAGGAAGGTGTACCATGTACGAAGAGAATGGTTGGACCCTGCCCTTCGTCGACATAGTGCATTTTATGATTTTCAACGTCAAAGTATTTGTGGGTAAACGGATAAGCTTGGCGGTCTAGCCAAGAGTACGATTTGTCAGGCATAATTTTTTGCCTCAAAGTTGCGGAGCCTATAGGTGAATTGACTTGGTATAAACCAAGATTGCGGGATTGTTGGAAATTCGTAAGGAAAAAGAACAGCAGAGGGCATCGAAAAATGAGCCCTTATTCACAAATTTTCGACAGACTTTACCCTAAAGCAAAGCGGAAAGACGTTCTTAGAGTATCTCTTAATACTCAAGTTGCTGATGCATGAGTTTTTTATTTACTATTTTCGGGTTTCGATAAGTTAATTGCGTCAGTTTTGTGGCAACAAAATAACGGTCAATAGTGAGCGAGAGAGGTGGAGGAGGACAAGGAAGTGCCCAAAAGTCTTGCTTAATTATTGCCATTGCCTAATGCCATCATTGGATAAAGAACAGACAGTTTATGGTTGAGGTTGAAAACCCCCTATTGGAGGCTTGCGCAGAACATGTGCAGGCGTTTTTCGAGGAAAAAATATCAAGTGACTACGTTTATCACGATTTTCAGCATACGCAATATGTAGTGGATATGGCATTGCATATTGCAGAAGGCTATGAATTGACTGAAAAAGAAATTGAGATTATCCAATTGGCAGCGTGGTTTCATGATGCCGGATATGATCAAGGACCAGAAAACCATGAAATACGCAGTATTGAGTATGCCCGTGCTTTCCTGGAGCCACATGGGTATCCAGAAGAAGACCTGCAAAAAATCGAACAGGCCATCATGGCCACGCGCTATCCTCAGAGTCCAGTGACCTTGCTTGATGAAATTGTTTGCGATGCGGATCTAAGTCATTTGGGGAACGAATGGTATTGGGACCGTTGCGGGAAAGTCCGCCAGGAAATGATGATGACCAAGGGAAAAATCATGTCTGACCAGGAATGGGTAGATTTTGAAATTGCCTTTGTCACTAAACATGCCTATCATACCACTGTAGCCCAAGAGCTTTTCAATAAACAGAAAGAACGGCACATTCGCCAATTGCTTAAACAGAAGCAACGCCTCAACCCTGACCCATCCAAGGACATTGCAGAAGCAAAAAAGAAGAAAAAGAAAAAGAAGAAGAAAGGAGGTGTAGAAGAAGAAGGCAGAAATGGAGAAAATAAATTAAAGCAACTCAATCTCGGACGTGGAGTAGAAACCATGTACCGTACTACTTACCGAACACACGTCAACCTCAGTTCGATTGCCGATAACAAGGCTAACTTCATGTTGACGATCAATTCGATCATTATTTCGATCTCTGTCCCTTTTGTAGCCTCTCAGGTGGAAGACAATCCAAAAGTAGTGCTGCCCACTATGATTCTGATTGCTTCTTCCTTGACTGCTTTGATTTTTGCGATACTCTCTACCCGTCCTAAGGTAACCAAAGGGGAATTTACCCGAGATGATATTGAGCAGAAGCGGTCGAATTTATTGTTCTTTGGAAACTTCTATAATATGAAAGTAGAAGACTTCCACTGGGGGATGATGGAGATGATCAAAGACAGTGATTTTCTTTATAGTTCGATGACCAAGGATCTTTACTATTTAGGAATAGTACTGGCCAAGAAGTATCGGCTCCTGCGAATCTGTTTTGATATCTTTATGTATGGAGTAATTCTGTCAGTTTTGGTATTTGTCGTGGTTTTTCTATTTTTCTAGGTGTCAATAATTTAGGCTTTAATTAGCAGAGACATTCTTTCTAGAATTAGTCCAAATAAGAATTTATCTAAATAGCGTTATTCTTACCCATAGATGTGAACTCTTTGGTGCTTGTAACCTTATATTAACAGCACAATTTTGTTCAAAAAAATAAGTATTTATGTTGTCAAGCAAGATGGAAAGCGCGCTGAATAAGCAGCTTGAGTTGGAAGGATATGCTTCATTTTTGTATTTGTCGATGGCATCTTGGTGTGAACGAGAGGGATTGGAAGGCTGTGCCAAATTCATGTATCGTCAATCGACGGAGGAAAATGAGCATATGATGCGTATTTTCAACTATATCAATGAAACAGATGGTCATGCCTTAGCACCTGCCATCGGTCAACCTCCTCATAACTTTGAGTCGGTAAAAGCTCTATTTGATCAAGTGTATGCACATGAGCAAAAAGTTACTGCTTCCATTAACAACTTAGTAGCATTGAGCTACGATGAAAAGGACCATGCAACACTCAATTTTTTGCAATGGTATGTAGAGGAGCAGCGAGAAGAAGAGGCTCTAATGCGAACTATCTTGGATCGAATCAAGTTGATTGGGGATGGTCCACAAAGTTTGTATTATATTGATCTGGAATTAGAAAAGATCAATGGAATAGAAGAAAAGGCTGAGGCGGAAAGCGAGGCCTAATTAGCTTGTATCATGGAAGATCAAATTTTAGACAGTTTTGACGAATTCGACGAGCAAACACGGATAGTTACAATTAAGCACTTTTACTTTGAATCACAAGCCCGCCTATACGCGGCGAGACTCAAAGAAGCTGGCATCAAATGTGTTGTTTCAAATGCTACATTGCAGACGATGTTGCCAGTAGAACAAGGAGGGATCAAACTATTGGTGCGAGAAACGGATTTGGAAGAAGCGAGTCAGATTGTGCGACAGATGGATCAGCGGAATAATGAGAGTACTGAGGATGGACCCTTTCATGAAATCGATGAGCAAGGAATTGCGTATTTGAAATCTTTGGATAAGGAAAAGAAAGGAAATGTTTGGCTGCAGTGGTTGGTGGTGTTTATCCTACTTCTAGTACTGATTCGCGCCTTTTTGAGAGCTGGTGGCTGGATTGATAGTGGGTGGGACTTCTTCTAAAACAACTACAGGATCTTCCTGATTAATTCTTAAGACGAAAACAAGACCTCAGCAATTGATTTTGCTGAGGTCTTCGTCATTTTACTGTGTGACAAATTTTCTTGTGAATCGCTTGTTGTCCTGAATGATGCTCAAGACGTGGGATCCTTTTGCCACCTTATCTAGTCTGATAGTTTCTCGATAACTTCCAGCGAAGTTCGGAAGGTACTCCTTGTATACTTCTTGCCCATTGACGTCAAAGACCTGGATCAGTACTGGGCTAGCCGTAGATTGGAAGTTAACTAGCATCTCACCGTTATTCGGATTAGGTGTTAGGTTAAAGTTGCCCAATTCAAGCTGTGCGGCAGAACTAGGAACTCTGGTGTTAGGTGTTTCGGTCTGCTTGTTATCTGTATCTAGTTTGAACTTGATTGGGATGGTCAATTCCGTAGCCACTGCTTTCCCTTTATTCATGCCAGGAGTCCAAGTTCCCTCTAGGCTATTCAAGGCTACGTAGGCTGCTTTACCAAGCGCTGGAGATGGAGCTTTTACAACTTTCAAGTCATCCATCATGCCTTCTTTGGTTACTGTAAAGCTTAGAAGTACTGTACCTTCTGCGCCTTCTTGCTTAGCTTCTTTGGGGTACTTCAGATTGCTATAAATGTACTCCAACATTCTTCTATCAGAGGTTGCTTTTCCTTCTGAAGGATTCACGCCTGGGAATAAAGGCATTTGGTCCACTGTCTGCATAGGAGCTGCTCTTTCTCCTAGGTCAAAGCTAAAAGGAAGCTTCATTTCTACGTCGATTGCTTTACCATCCTTACGTCCAGGTGTCCATTTAGGCATGCTATTCACCATACGTAGTGATTCTTTCTGCAAGTCAGCATTTGTAGACCCCCCCGCTACCTTAGCGGCTGTGATAGTCCCGTTTTTCTTTACGGTAAAGGAAACAATTACTTTGCCTTCAACTCCAGCTTCTTTGGCAGACTTGGGATACTGCATGTTAGAGATGATGTAATTTGCTAGGGCCTTTTTAGAGCAAGCATTTCGCATATTAGCGTTCGGCTGATCTTCACAATTGCCGAATCTTAGCAATTCGCTTGCTTCTACGGACTTTTTAAATCCTTTGGTGTAGATTTCGACCACTCCATTTGCTCCTTTGTCACCATACTTTTCCTTAGCGGCTTCTCCTTTAATGACGTTGATGTATTCAATATCATTAGGATTTAACTCGGTCATAGGATCATTTACACTTCGATCCATGATCTCGTCATCGATGACGAAAAGTGGCTGTTCAGTAGTACTGGCTGTACCTCGAATCTTAATCTTGGACTGTGCAGGTTTATTCATCTCGTCTTCGATAGATAGAGGTTCTTCTTTGATGATTTCAATCGTCGTCTCAGAAGCGTCGATCTTATCTATCTTTTCAATTTCCCCTTTAAGTTTGAAGAAGTTTCCACCTTCCTTCAGTTCTTCTTCGATCACTTCTCCCGAATTCTTAGTCGTAATCTTTACCACACCATTTACGCCTTCTTCGCCATAAAGCGCTTTTGCGCTTTCTCCTTTAAGAACATCTATTCGCTCGATACCATCCGGGTTTAGCGCTTCCATCTCTGACTTGGTCGCCACTTTCCCATCGATAACGTAAAGTGGGTCAAATTGATCACCATTGGTGCTTCGAATCCTGACGCCCGATCCAGGGGTGTCTTCAATAATTAGAGATTCTTTCTTTGGGGTAAAAGCATTGCGGAATTGACCTGCAATCATTTGATCATTTTCTACTGTAGTATCCATCCCGTAATGATCCGCTACCAAGGTTGCTACTTTGGTGATATCTTTTTTATGATTCGGGTGTGCTTGGATGTAGCTATCATATTTTCTGGCAAAAAGACCAGCTAATTTACCATCGATATTCTCTTTTGAATGTGCTCGTTTGGCCAATATTGCGGATAATTCTTTTTTGATCTTGTCTAGATCAGGACCAGGGGTGCTCTCTTCTAAAACTATTTCTTCTGCTGGTGCCTCTACAGGAACCATCTTGTAAACTTTAGTAGGAGCAAAGGCCATTAGCATCAAAGCTAGAACTGGGAGGATGAAAGTGTATTTCATCAAAGACCGTTGTGTAGACTTTTTCTTCGTCATCATGGTCAGGCGTTTTTTCAATTGTGAATGAATAAAATGATTCGCAATGGCAATCGGAGGTCCGGACATCGATTGCCGTATTAATAAATGGCCATAGCTTTTTCGTTTAGTAGTTTGTAGCACTGCCTCATCTGCTTGGTATTCATGGATCATCCGTAAGGATCTACGGTAAAGCCATACGAGCGGGCTAAACCATAATACAATACCTATCAATTCCACCAATAATACATCTAGGCTGTGCCACTGTCGGATATGTTCAATTTCGTGAGTAATAATCTTTTCCTCATCGGCTTCGTTTAATGGAATCCGTTGACTTTGAAATAGCCAATGAAAAAAGGAAAAGGGTGGGTGAACACTCGGTGTCTTCACAAGAGCGTATCCTGGGCGCTCCATTTTCGTGCCTCGCCAATACAACCAGGCTATCCGTAGTAAACCCATCGTAAATCTGATGGCCAATACCGCCACACCAAGCAAGTAAGTCACAAATAAGCCCTGAATAAGTCGATCTCTAAAACTGGCCTCCTCTGCTACCACCGCTGTGGCAGTCATCCCAGCTAATTCCTCTAGATCTAGGCTTACACTTGGGATTTCAATGATCTGCTCCACAATGATCTGGTACTCGACCAAGGGAATCAATAAACCTCCTACTAAACCCGCTAATAGATACCAGCGGTTGTATTCAAAGAAGGTCTCTCGACTCAATACCAGGCTGTAGAGTAAATAAAATCCTAACCAACAGATGTTTACTTCTAGTACATAGTTCAACATGAGCTCCATATTGGGAACGAACAATGTTTAATGGAAAATGTAAAATGAATAGTGGAGAATGAAAAGATGCCAATTATTAATTCTTCACTACCAATTATCCATTAAAAATTATTCATTCAACATTCAACATTCAACATTCAAATTACTCATCCTCTGCTTCGTCTAACTTATCCAATAGATCAGACAAATCATTTAAGCTAAGGTTTTGTTCTTTCACCATAAAAGACACCAAGCGTTGCATAGACCCGTCAAAATAGTCTGATACAAATTTCTTCAGCGTTAAACTGCTGTAGTCCTGTTTGGTGATGGTAGGGAAGTACTCATAGGTTCTTCCGTAAGCTTTATGATCAAGGATGCCTTTGTCCTCCAAGGTTCTAACCACCGTAGAAACCGTGCTATGTGGAGGCTTAGGCTGTTGCAGCTCATCGGCCATGTACTGGCGGATATCGCTGACTGTGCAGCGGCCTAATTTCCATATGATTTGCATGACTTCCTCTTCGGCCTTGGTTAATCTTTTCATAATTACCTTTTGCTTAGATGGATGATTTCCTTTAGCTGTTTAATTCGCTGTGTGCTGTACTCACGAAATTTTTGATCATTGCTAGCCAAGTATTGGTCGTAATACTTGAGTGCTGGTTTCTTATCTCTATAGTACAGATCACAGGCGCGAGCCAAATGAAATAGATACTCAGATTTTGGTTCGTACTGATAGGCTTTTTTGTAGCGATTAATGGCAGATTTGAATTGGTTCTCACTCATGTGAATCGAGGCCAGATCACTCTGGTAGGTCCCCATCTGCTCAGAAATGCCCAATTCAATCGCTAGTTCTAAGTGCTCGATACTCTTTTCCATGTCATCGAGCGCTTTGTAAGCCAATCCCAGATAGTGATGTGTTCGATCGCTATCTTTCCCTCTGGATACGATACGTTCTAGATGAAAGATCGAACGATCTAGGCTATCCAAACGAAGATAAGCAACGCCCAACATCATCTGGTAATAATCACTTGTATCTCCTTGGGCCATTGCTTTTTCAATCGCATGGGTAACAGTCGGGTAATCTTTTCGCTTTTGAAACAAGCGGGCCTGGTTATACAAGAGCTTGATGTTGTTTGGGTCGATATTAAGCCCTTTCTGTAATACCCTTTCAGCATATTCGAGTTCGTTCATCGCTAGGTATATATCGCTGAGCTGATCGATAATTTCTACATCCCCTTCGTTTAATTCATGTGCGCGAATAAAAAAAGCTATGCCTTGAAGAGGTTTGTTCAGACGCATGGAAGCATATCCCATTCGTTTGAAATAGTAACTATTCGTCGAGTCGATGCCTATCAGTTGTATGTATTGGCTTTCAGCCTCCTGGTAGTTGCTCATGCGCTCATAAATAGAGCCCAAGGAACTTAATGCATTAGTATTCAGCGAATCAATGGATAATACCTTCTTATAGAACAGGCTAGCATCTGGATAACGACCCATTTGAAAATTGCAGTAAGCGATCTTCAAAAGGTAGGTGGTATTTTCTTGATCGTGAATATGGCATTCACTTAGCAGACCTAGTGCCTGATCAAACTGAAAACCATTCATCAACTCTAAAGCTTCGTGATACATCTTGGCCGTTGAAAGCGAATCTTGAGATTGCCCGATCAAGGGGGTAACAGTGGTGCTTAGCAAGATCAAAAATGTCAAACAACTTGATGTTAGAAGCTGTAATAATCTTGATTTACGCTGCAATAAATTTAGCGTTTCCTCTACGATTAATTGCTTAACTGGTACAAACATACGTCCCTTTTTTTGTAAGTGCAACTATTTTGTACGATTTATAACTAAAAATTACGTTATAAAGCGTTTTCTTTAGTTTAGATGCAGGAAAATGGAGGAATGGTGGGTGCGTCCGACAATTTTTTTAAGCCAGTAGATATGGTAATTGTAATGGTTTGCTAACCGGCTGGGAGAGGAATGGATCACTGGAGGGGAAACAAAAAACCTCCGAAATGCGGAAGGCACTCGGAGGCTGATGGTTTATTGGGGGCCGAATAAGTGTTAGTGCTAACGTGATTTTTGACAGTTCTGAGAGCACGGCGCTTTTAGAGGACAGAAGTAAGAAGGCAGAGGACAGATAGGAAAAGGCAGACTATAAACCTCCGTATCTGCTATCTGTCCTCTTACCTCTGCTCTCTCCTACTGCAACTTAAAACGAATGGGTAAATTAAATTGAACTCTTACTGCCCGACCTTGTTGCTTCCCAGGGTGCCAGCGCAGTCGTTGTTTCTTCAGGAACTTTTTATCCTTCATCAAGTTGACAACTCTTAGGGCTTCATTTCCGCAACCACCAGCGAGATCCCGTACAATCTCGGTGTTGGAGATTTCTCCATTGGGCTCAACTATAAATCGGATTACAGCTTGTCCTTCAATATTATTTTCTCTGGCAATGGAAGGATACTTAATGTTTTTAGAAAGGAAGGTAAGCAGGTTCTTATCAGAGCATTGCTTGCGTTCCGCCTTATTGAAAATATCTACGCAATCGCCAAAGCTGGGCATTTCTTCTACTGCTATAAAGAAATCTGGACCCTCATCCTCTGGTTCCGGTGGCGGCGGAGGAGGAGGGGGGACTGGTTTGTTTTCTACCTTGGGGGGTGCAATCACTTCGGTATCCTCCGTAATGCTAAGGTCTTCAAATTCCGGTTCATCTTCGTCCAGAATCTCTTCGTCAACGACCGGCTCAACCACTGGCGGCGGTGGAGGCGGCGGTGGCGGAGGAGGGTCTTTGGTGATGGGCGGAACTTGATCTAGATCCTCATATTCGCCAATCTCTAGGTTAGCAAATTCAGTTGTATCATAGGTCGTCCAACTGAAAGCCAAGATGGTCATTGCTAGTGCAATGGAAAGTCCAAATCGAAACAGGGTATTGCTCCAACGGAAGATATCGACCTTGGGATATTTTGTTCGGTTGGTTATAGAGATGATGGTTGCCTCGTCTTCCATAGACTGCTGGCTAGCCCTTTTCAACCAAAGGCGCCAGGCCCAGATGAGTGTAAAAACGGCGATGACCATCCCTGTGCACGCCAATAGCAATTGGGTGCCATCAATGCTGATAGCAAGCAAAGTCATAGTATTAAAATTTTACGTGTAATGGAATTTGCGCCCAAGAATGCGGCGCGGCTGGTAGATCGACGTCGTTTTTCGACTAACAATTAAAATAGACTTTGGCCAAAAGGCCTATTTCAACGGCTGGTATATAGGAGTAGATGTAAAGATGTTGAGTTTTGGTGTGTGGCCACTAATTTCGGCCTCTACTTCCACGTCTGTTTCCTTGGTTTGTATTTTGAGATCCTTGGCGATTAGCATTGGGTTCTGGCTCTGGTAATTTTTCACCGAGAAGTACGGAGGCTTCCACATCCCAATTGGCGCGCACCTCTTCAATTGGGCGGCTATAGATAGGTTCGGGTTGTCGCTGTGTGTCGTACTCGCCGGTATCCCATCGGCCATTACGATTTACATCGGTAATGATACGGATAGTGTATTTAGCTGCAGACAGATTGGTGATAGAACGTTGATAGCGCTCACTACCACTGACAATCCATCGAGAAACCAAGGCATCACTCCGCCCGAGGAGCTCCATGATATATTGAGCCGTGGAATCAAATCCAGTCAGCGTCAAGTTGAGATTGCCATAATTCTTGAGGAGATTAGCTTGATAATCCTTGACAATACTATCCTGATTATTCAAGCCATACATATCTGTAATGGCTCCTGGCAAAATCTCAAGCGCATAAATCATTCCCTCTCTCCAAGGATAATCCATTTGCAATTGTTTGTTAGCCAGGGTGTCGAAGGATAGCTCCGGTTGAACTCGCGTTCTGAGGGTATCCTCGTAAAGGAAGAATAAGGAAGTATCTACAGACCCGATGGGTTGGTTAAAGTTAAGCGATATGGGTTCGCTGGGTTTAAATCGTTTGCTCGTACCCCCACCAAGTACCTTGAAGACGGTCTCTTCCATATAGGGGGCGCGATCGCCTGGACGGACACGCACAGTATCGCTAACTAAAGTATCTTGCCGAATATAAAGCGACCAGTTTTGTCGTCCCACCTGATCATACCAAACCTTTAGCGTATCCTTATCATACTCATAGATTACTTGTTGCTCGAGCGTGTCATAGGACAAATCAAGACGAGCGGCATCTATGGGTTCACTGAATTGGACCTTAAGCAGACCGTAGATTGTGGAGTCTACATCTTGGATGCGGTAAGGTTGGGTCTCGGTGAAGAGTCGAATGGTAAGATCCGAACTGGTGTCACCATTTATTTGTACCAGTGTATCAGGGAAACCAATGGCTTCATTGGCTTGATTGAAGAGATAGTTTAGGTCACCATCTTCCAAGGCGAAGGCCCTAAACGTTCCCTCTTTGACATTCTCAATCGTGAACTTTCCCAATTTATCCGTTTTGGCAAAGTAGAATGGTCTTTCTGTACGTACCACCGTATCGGAAAGGTTCTCATACAGCATCACACGAATGTCCTCCTTGGGCTCTGCTGTCTGAGCGTCAATGATGGTACCGCTAAAGGTCAAAGAATCCAGGAAATCTCCAGTTGAAAACACAAAACGAAGGTTCTCTGCGGGATTTCGTTCAGTTAAATCTTTGACGGCTTCCCCAAAGTTGATGGTATAAGTGACATTTTCTTTCAATACTTCATCATCGGCGAAATCAACACGTACCGTACGTTTACGTAGGCTAATATCCAACTGATTATCGAGGGGCGGAGAAACCACCACTTGTTGGAAAATCTCACTGACTTGAACCCACTCGTCAAAGGTGAGTTCGATGCGTTGTTTTTCAAAATTGGTTTGGAAATTCGGAGAAGAGTCCTCGTCTACCACTGCAGGAGGAGTTTCATCCCTGGGACCTCCAGTGGGAGCTAGCGGATTCGCGCAGGCTTGCAAGCAATAGAATAAGATTGCTAAAACAACATAAGGGTGATAGACAATTGCAGAGAAGTTAGAGCAAAAGGAAAAGCCTTTTCCCATGCGCCATGAATTAACCGGCTCGGCTTGCGTAGTATTGACTAGTAGCGGGCCATCACTCGAATTGGCCGTAGTACCTCTATGAGGAATCTCCATTCTAACTCCATTTAAGTTGCGAGCCGCAAATATAGGCATACTCTCGGCGAATTTGCGCTCAATTGGCGATGCAATCGAATGCTAAACGCTTAATCGCCCAAAATTGGAGGTACTTATACTTAGGTTTAACTTTCTATTGGCTTTTCAAGCTAGCAGAGATCAGAAGCCTTCAAGACTTCTGATCTCTGCTAGTCTAGAAATGGATTAATAGCTCTGTGGTCGCTCGATCTGCATTTTTAACTACTTCTCAAGAGGATGGCATCCGTAAGGAACGCTGTGTCTAGCCCTAAATTTTCCATTCATACCAAACCTGTGGTAGGTCTTTGCCAGGGCTCCTAAATTGCTCCTAAAAACTAAAACATGAAAAATCTGTATGTCGTACTACTGTTATTCATCGGAATGGCAGCTAGCAGTTGTTCCGGAAAACTAAGCGAAGGGCAAGCCGAACCAGAAGTTTCTAAACCCGTCAAACCCACTTCCGTGGCATTGGAGGAGCCCGTTTTTCAACCTTTCAAAGCGCACAACGGAGTGGCTTTTACCTTTCTGAAATTACTCCCTGAAAATTATCAAGCGGATAGAGCGTACCCTGCTATGCTGGTGTTTCCCGCCATGGAGCAGCATAGTGACAAAGCCAAATGGCTTGTGAAGAAGTTGTTTGCCAATAACCACAATCAGGATTGGATAATAATTGTGGTTGATGCACCCAAGGATCGCAAATATGGTTGGATGAATCATCCCGCCCACCACGCACTAAATGATTTAATGGATCAGATTAAGGAGGAGCATTCGATTGACCAAGATCGATTTCATTTCTTAGGTTATGAAGAGGGGAGTAGACCTGCCTTTTCATTTGCAGGCATGTCTCGATCCTATGTACAGAGTCTAAGTTTTGTCGGCGTGAAGGATTGGGGCGAGATGGACGAAAGAGGGTTAAAACATGCCGAGGGTTTAGCAATGCCGATTTTGATTTTTGCCAATGGTACCGATAAGGGCTTATTAGCAAAAACAAAAGTGGTAGAGGAAGAATTGAAGCATCGCAAAGCGAAGATCCAACTGCTGATACAGCAAGAGGATACGGAAGATTTAGAAAGCCTACAAGCCGGTGGGCTGCTGACCAAAGCTAGCAAGGTCCTTTTACATCATCATTAATATAGACCCGATTGTTAGGCTACTTTTAGTAGGTGCTCCATCTATTCCGAGAGATAGGTAGCGCCTACTATTTTTGGTGAAAAGATAATTTCCTGCCCATCCAGGCAAAGCTTGGAGCAGCCCACAGTAGCCGTGCTATTAGGAGCAATGCGCAATTTGGTAGCGGTATAGGGCGGGAAGTCTGGAATGGAGAAGGAGGATTGCACAATGGCTTCAATAGCTTTTGCTCCCGAATTTGTCAACTGTACTAATTTTCCACATGCCCCTGATCCGCAGTCCGCTTCTTGAATGAGGGCCAGATCATCCACAGCAGTTAGTTCAAGGGCTTCGCCATGCCATTCGATGCCTTCTCCATCTGACTGGCTAAACACGGCGGTGTGCATTTGACTATACGTTAAGGTAGCAAAACGAATCTCTTCTTGATTTGAACTATTATTACAAGCCCAGAGAAATAGACAGCATAACAAAGAGATATTCAAGTGTAGGTTTTTCATGAATAGTTAGATTACAGTCGGTGATTAAGAGTATTGTGCAGTTCGTCATCAAAATTAACAAAGGCTATTCAGAATGGGTTAAATTTGCAGAGAAAATAGACCAACCCATGAAATGGAGTAGGATTAAAGCACTGCCAATTCCTTGGTACTACCTGGTGGTAGGGGCTTTAATTTTGGGCACGCTCCAGCTTTTGCAAGAATACGTGGGTTACCAGATCAACAATTATGAATTCCCTTTTAGTTGGTATATCCTCAGTGTTAAGTTTTACGGACGCTACCTAAGCTGGGTATTGTTGAGTCCCTTGCTGTACCGTTTAGCTCGGGCATTTCTTCGTTGGCTTCCACAAAGAACAGGCGCTGACCTAGGCCGAATAATCATAGCTGTGCTAGGTTTGGCCGTTTTACATGTGGCTATTCTTACCTTATTGACAGATGTATTCACCTTCTTTCAATTGGGCTACTTCACGAGCTGGTTACAGTCTAATCGGCTTCCCGTTTTTTTGGGGAATTTTTCCATCAGCCTAATCCAAGCTTTAATATTTGTAGGCATTTGGGTAGCCGTAGAACTTTACCATAACTATCAACAGAAGGTGATTGAGCTGAATAGAGCGCAGTTGGATGCCCTCCTGATGCAGCTACAACCTCACTTTTTGTTCAATACCTTACATTCGGTATCCGCCTTGATTGACTGGGACAAAAAGGCGGCGCAGAAGATGATTACCCAGTTGGGAGATATGTTACGCCAGGTACTGCAAAATGAAGATCGCCATATCGTATCAGTGGGGGAAGAGGTGCAATTTCTACGGAATTATTTGGCAATAGAACAAGTGCGTTTCCAGGATCGTCTCATTGCTGATTTTGATGTTGCTCCGGAGATCCTTGGTACTCAAATACCAAATCTTCTTCTACAACCCTTGGTAGAAAATGCACTGAAGCATGGATTGGCCAATACAATAGAAAACGGAAGACTAGATGTACGGATTAAAAAGATAGAAGCACAAGAAGACTTCCCTAAATTAGGGATAGAAATTGAAGACAATGGCATCGGTTTTGATCCTTTGGAACGCCGTACCGAAGCGGAACAGGGACTCGGCCTGCCGAATGTGGAGCAGCGATTGCAGCGACATTACCCCGGTCAATACAGCTTTGAGGTGAGATCAAGCTCCGGCGCCGGTTGTGTCATCGAAATTCAAATACCCTTAATCCCGATCTTAGATGCAGGTAAGAGCAATCATAGTAGATGATGAATGGTTGGCTAGAAGACGCCTTGAGACCCTACTGGAATCTTACCCAGAGATTCGGATAGTAGGCCAAGGACGAAATGGCAAAGAAGCATTGGAGCTAATCCATTTGAAGGAACCAGAATTGGTTTTCTTAGATATACAGATGCCGGATATGGATGGCTTCGGCCTCCTTCAACAGCTTTCTGCAGACCGGATGCCTGCCATCATCTTTACGACTGCATTCGACCAATATGCAATCAAGGCCTTCGAGATCGAAGCAGTGGACTATCTACTAAAGCCCTTTGATGAGGATCGTCTGAAAGCCGCCTTAAATCGAGTGCTGAAGCGAATGGAGCTTAGTAAGATGTCGCAGTTTCAGACTCAAATACTCCAACTGGTGGAAACTCATCAGCAGCAAATGAATCAGGAGGAACGACTGTATTTTGAACTGAAACAAGCTGGGAAGATCATCCGAGTATCCGTAGAAGATATCTATTATATCAAGTCAGAAGGTAACTATGTTGCGCTGCACACCCAGAAGAAAAAATATTTATATCGATTGACGATGAATGCCATTTCAGACGAACTCCATTCAGATCTATTCCTGCGTATTCATCGTTCCTACTTATTGAATACCAAGTATATTGCTGGGACACGCTATCTCCAAAACAATGAGTTTGAGTTCGAACTGAAAAACGGGCAACGACTCCTATCCAGTAAGTCTTATAAGGAAAAGATTCAAGCCTTCCTCACCAGACCGTAGACGCTTCATCCCTAAAAATTCCATTCACCACAAACTCATTTATAGGCTCACCTGAGCGGACTACTTTCGTATTGTCCATTTTTATTTACTAGAAAATAGATAATATGAAAATCACCATCTCAAACTTTACAAGACTGTTTGCTATCCTGCTCTGGATAAGCACCTACAACACTACCCTTACTGCGCAGCGATTGGCAACGCCCCGAGTCAGCCCACCGACGGAACTGAAACAGACCATTGGCCTTACCGATATTACGATCAACTATTCACGCCCAAAAGTGAAGCGCGATGGTCAAGACCGAACCGGTAAGATCTGGGGCGGCGCTGCTTGGTATGGCTTTATCGATGCTGGAGGCAGCAAAGTTCCTTGGCGTGCTGGAGCCAACGAAAATACCTTGATCACTTTTTCTGATGATGTCAGTATAGAAGGCCAACCATTGAAAGCCGGGAAGTACGGCTTCTATGTGGCCCTAAGTGAAGATGGAAATGCCACTTTAATCTTCTCCAATAAGACGGATGCTTGGGGTAGTTTTGGATACCAAGAGTCGGATGATGCACTAAGGGTAAACGTACCTATTAAGGATCATCCCTTTGTCAATCCACTAACCTACGATTTTATGGACCTAGGGAATGACTTTGGTATTTTAGGGTTAAGCTGGGAGAAGAAGCAGATCGCCTTTACGATTAAAGTAGATTTAGAGGAAACGGTATTGGCTAATTTCCGCCATCAGCTGCATGGTGAAGCGGGGAAAACTTGGCAAGGACCCAATGCAGCTGCCGCGTACTGTGCACAAAACAATTTTAATCATGAAGAAGCCCTAAAATGGGTAGAGCACTCCATCAAAATCGAGAAGACGGTCGGAAACCTTGGGACTAAGGCCCAGTTGCTCTATCAAACTGGAGATAAACCTGCCGCCTTCGCCGCGACAGACCAAGTGGCGCACCTGGCCAACAATGCTCAGTTAAATGGCTTGGGTTATCAGATGCTGCAAATTGGTGAAATGGATAAGGCTATTGAATACTTTGAATTAAATGTAGACCGAAATCCTGAGGACGCCAACGTTTATGATAGCTTGGGAGAAGCCTTGATGATGAAGGGGGAGAACAAGAAGGCAATCAAGATCCTTAAAAAGGCCCTTACGCTCAACCCTGCTGATAATGTGAAACAGAACTCCATGGCCAACTTGAAGAAAATGGGGGTAGAGATGAAGGACAGTCACTAGATTCATTTTGCATCAGACTTCCGAAATCTCAAAGATTTCGGAAGTCTGATGCAAAAGCCCCCTAATAACTCAAGAGTCGCTCGATTTGCGCCTTTACTTTCTCCGCGGATGGCAGCATGGCAGATTCCAAAGTGCTATTCAATGGAATGGCAGGCATGTTTTCGGAGCCAACAGTAATGACCGGTGCATCTAAAGAAGTAAAGCACTCTTCTTGGATTAAGCCTGCCAAGCTTCTGGCAAAGGAGTTATTGCTGGGCTCCTCCGTCAAAACCATGCATCGATTGGTTTTCCGAACAGATTCGAAGATAGCTTCCTCATCGAGCGGATATAGGGTCCGCAGATCAATTACCTCCACTTGGCCCTCGAAGCTGGCGGCAGCATTAAGCGCCCAATGCACGCCCATCCCGTAGGTGACGATGGTGAGCGTGTGTTGTTTAGTAGCTGTAATTGGCTCTACCGTCAATGCTCGGGCAGCTTTGCCAAAAGGTAGAACGTAATCTTCAGCAGGTTCTTTAATTTTAGCACGGCTTGTACCTGGTACTTTGGACCAGTACAAGCCTTTATGTTCAAGAATGACTACGGGGTTCGGATCGTGGTAAGCGGCCTTCATTAAACCCTTGAGGTCAGCACCATTGCTAGGATAGGCGATCTTGATACCCCTGATATTCGTTAGCACAGACTCCACACTGGAAGAGTGGTAGGGCCCGCCGCTTCCGTAGGCGCCAATGGGCACGCGGAGAATCATACTGACTGGCCATTTGCCATTAGATAAATAGCAAGATCGACTTACTTCAGTAAACAGCTGATTCAAACCTGGCCAGATATAATCAGCAAACTGTACTTCAACGATCGGCTTCAATCCAACCGCCGACATACCTGCCGTAGAGCCAATGATAAAAGCTTCCTGAATTGGCGTATTAAAGACTCTTTCGTTTCCAAATTTTTGAGCCAAAGTGGCTGCTTCTCGAAAAACACCTCCCAATCTAGCCCCTACATCCTGTCCATACAATAGACAAGCATCATCTTTTCGCATCAGTTCCTCTACGGCATGCAGCGCACAATCCACCATAACCACTGGGGAAGCATCTGAGGGATGTCGATCACCTTGCTCTTCTTGGATCGTACTCGGGGCAAAGTCATGCGTGAATAAATCTGCTGGCGTCGGATCCTCCTCCGCTAAGGCCTTGAGATAATCCTGCTCTACCTGAGCTATGGCTTTATCCTCAATGCGTTGGATTTTTTTATCGGAAAGTCCACTGCTCTGTAGATATTCTTTGAGGATAGGGTAGGGGTCGTTAAGACGATGTTCCTCCAGGTCATCTCGATACCATTCCATTCGTACGCCGGAGGTATGATGATTTAGCAGCGGTACACTAGCATGTACAAGGAATGGTCTTCTTTCCTTCCGCATGGTGCCAATGACTTCCTCCATCTTCACGTAGGACTGAACAAAATCACTCCCATCCAAGCTGACCGCTTCAATCCCTTTAAAACCTTGAATATACTCTGCGGCATTCTGTGCACGGGTTTCTTCCGCACTGGCGGAGATATCCCAGCCATTATCCTGTACCAAAAAGAGAATCGGCAATTGACGCAGCGCTGCCATTTGAAAAGCTTCGGCTACTTCTCCCTCCGTAACAGAAGCATCTCCCAACGAACACAATACAATCGGGGCATTATCGGCATTCACCTCAACCATTTTTAAGCGCTCCTTGTACTGCATACCCAAAGCTGCCCCGGCCGCTGGAATAGCTTGCATACCTGTAGCAGAAGATTGGTGTGGAATCTTGGGCTTGTCCTCATCCCGCAGGCTTGGGTGTGAATAATAAGTTCTACCTCCTGAAAATGGATCAGATTTCTTGGCCAGCAACTGTAGCATGAGATGGTAGGGTTCCATCCCTATGCCCAATAACATGGCATCGTCTCGATAATAAGGGTAGGCGTAGTCTTGTGGTCTGAGTTGGAGGCCCGCGGCAAGCTGAATGGCTTCATGCCCTCTGGAGGTGGCATGTACATATTTGGAGACAGTCTTGAATTCACGCTCATACAATTCTGCCATTGCCTTGGCGGTACATAGCAATTCAAAGGCTTTGGTCAAGGTGTTTGACCGGATGTTAGATTTGGTAAGCGTCATCGTAATTTGGTTAAGGCGATAATTCTCTTGTTCTATAAAAATACAGGTATTTGTGTTTTTATTCTACAGGTAGATTAGAATAGGAAAATTGTTTTTTAATTGGCGGTTTAAGTAGAATAATTTTATTTTTGCTTTAGCGCTTTTCATGGAGAGAAGAAAAAAATTCTGCCTATTCGCAAAACCTATTCGGATATGAAGCTGGATGAAGTAGATTTAAAGATTTTACGCTTATTGCAGGAAGATGCAAGAATGACGATCAAGGAGATCGCCGCACAACTGAATTTGTCGACAACTCCGATCTTTGCTCGGATTAAAAAGCTTGAAAACGAAGGCATTATTGATCGCTATATTGCCGTGCTAAATCCGGAGAAATTGGGTAAGAAATTGAATGCCTTCGCAAATATTTCGATCAAGGAACATTCCAAAAAAGCGGTGAAAGACTTTGTGAAACACGTCGTTAGCTTCCCGGAGGTAATGGAATGTCACTACGTGACGGGAAATGCTGATTTTATTATCAAAGTGCTGGTCGATGATATTGAGCAATACAATGCCTTTGTGTTAGATAAGCTAGCGGATGTCCCAAACATTGGGAAGGTGGAGTCTCTATTCTCCCTGTCTGTAGGAAAAAAGACGAATGTAATCCCTTTGGATTAGCCAGTCATCAGCTCTTCATAGATCGAGAAATTCTCCGGGTCAAAACAAACGAAATAAACCTCCTCCAAGGATTGATAATTGAAGGACTGAACCGCTTCGACTGCAATGCTTGCGGCTTCTTGTTTCGGGTAACGATATATTCCTGTGCTAATATTGGGAAAGGCGATGCTTTTAAAATTTGCCGCTTCCGCCAATTGCAAACTGTTCCAATAGCAATTGTGTAGCTTCTGGGCTTCTTCGGATTTCCCGCCATTCCAAACAGGTCCCACCGTATGGATGACCTTTTGTGCCGGTAACTTCCCGGCTGTAGTCATAACAGCCTCGCCCACAGCACATCCGCCCTGCCGCTGCCTGATGATTCTACACTCCTCCAAGATCGCTGGCCCACCTTTCCGATGAATGGCACCATCTACTCCGCCACCACCTAAGAGTGAGGTATTGGCGGCATTAACGATTGCGTCTACGGTCATGCGTGTGATGTCTCCTTTAACTAGTTTGAGCTGCATATTTAAGGTTTAAATAAGGTGCTGCGATCCTGAGATTACGAGCTCCGTCTTATATTGGCCCTGATTGAATGAGAGGGAAATAAATTTTGAATTGGAGTATTTTACCAATATAAAAGATTATATTTATATCCTTCCCTGAGCATAAATTCTATTTTGTAGAGGTAGAATTGTGTCGATTGGCCTTCTTGTAATGAAGGCATTCCCGGTCTGATAATTTCCACGATCCACTAGAGTAGAGAACGCTGTTCCGCTCAAAATAATTCCTGATTACCACCCTTACTGTATCTATCGAAACGCCCCGAGGGCAAGTATTGTGTCAGCTGACTGGAACTAAATGATATCATCTTAGAACCTAATAAACTGTATTATGCTTAGATTATCTCCCTTAAGCAGGATATTGGCTGGACTAATTGTTTTGGCCATGATTTCCTGTAACACAGAGACTGCGCCTGCCGTGGAAAAAGGATCTGCGGAGCACATTAAGGCGGTAACGGAGGCCATCGATGATGCGACCTTAGCCGGTGCTAAGGAAGGATCAAAGGATTGGCTTTCCTATGGCCTAAACTACTCAGAGAATCGCTTCAGTCAATTAGATCAGATCAACACTGAAAATGTTAAAGAGCTTGGTCTAGCTTGGTCATACGACCTCAAATCTGTGCGTGGTGTAGAAGCTACCCCTGTGGTGATAGATGGGATTATGTACGTGACAGGACCTTGGAGTATCGTGTATGCGATCAATGCCAGAACCGGTGAGGAATTGTGGACCTACGATCCGGCAGTTCCGAAGAGCTATGCTGAAAAAGCTTGCTGTGATGTTGTAAATCGCGGGGTAGCAGTGTATAAGGGGCATGTGTACGTTGCTTCTCTTGATGGCCGCTTAATCGCTTTAGATGCTGCTTCTGGAAAGGTAGCCTGGGAGAAGAATACCTTGATTGATCCAGACAAACCTTATACCATCACGGGTGCCCCTAGAGTATTCAAAGGGAAAGTGATTATTGGCAATGGTGGTGCAGAATATGGAGTAAGAGGATATATCACGGCCTACGATGCTTTGAGTGGCGAGCAAGCTTGGCGCTTCTTCTCCGTTCCCGGTAATCCAGAGGAGGAGTTTGAAAATGACGCCATGAAGATGGCAGCCGAAACTTGGGATCCTGCCGGTAAATACTGGGAAGCAGGCGGTGGTGGCACCATGTGGGATGCCATGGCTTTCGACCCGGAGCTTAACTTGATGTATGTAGGAGTGGGTAATGGATCTCCTTGGAACCGTCGCCTGAGAAGTCCAGGTGGTGGTGATAATCTATTCCTTTCTTCTATCGTAGCTTTGAATCCAGATAATGGCGAGTATGCTTGGCATTACCAAACTACTCCTGGTGACCACTGGGATTATACCGCTACTCAAACCTTAATTCTAGCAGAACTAGAGATCGAAGGACAGGAGCGCAAAGTGATTATGCAAGCGCCGAAAAATGGATTCTACTTTGTGATTGATCGAACCAATGGTGACTTTATTTCTGCCGAGAATTTCGTAGACGTGAACTGGGCTAGTGGTTATGACGAAAATGGCCGTCCGATGGAGATCAGCGAAGCGGAATATAAAGATGGAGCCTACGAAGCGATTCCTGGACCCTATGGTGCGCACAACTGGCACCCCATGGCCTACAGCCCTCAAACGGGCTTAGCCTATATCCCTGCACAAGGTGTACCTATTGTAATTGAGGACAATAAGAACTGGGTATATAACTCCAATGCTGGAGGTGGACCACACAATAATCTGGGTTGGAACCTGGGAGTGCTCGTTTCTGCCGTACCCCCACAATCTGCTCCCTTTGGTCATTTGGTGGCTTGGGATCCAGTCAAGCAGGAAGCTGCTTGGAGGGTTGAGCATATTTCTCCCTGGAACGGAGGGGTATTGACAACAGCGGGAGGATTGGTTTTCCAAGGTACAGCCGATGGGCGTTTTGTAGCCTACAATGCGGCAAACGGGGAGAAATTGTGGGAAAGCCCAACGGGGACTGGTGTGATCGCTGCGGCTTCCACCTTTGAAATTGACGGCACACAATACGTCAGTATTGCCGCTGGATGGGGTGGTGTTTATGGTTTGAGTGCGGGGCATGCCGAGACGGCGACTTCCGGAAAGGTCTACACCTTCAAGGTGGGCGGAACTGGTGAAATGCCAGAAGTAGCGCCCTTCGAGCCAGGTACCTTGATTGCTGGGGTAGAATACAATCCAGATGATGTTGCCATGGGAGCGAAGTTGTATATCAACAACTGCGTTTTCTGCCATGGTGTTCCTGCTGTTGCCAATGGTGGTGCAATTAAGAACTTGGGGTATGTAGATCCTTCGATCATTGCCAACTTGGAAGAGCAAGTATTTGCTGGACCTTATCAAGGAATGGGTATGCCTGATTTTACGGGTCGTCTTTCCGAAGATGAAGTAACCAAGATAAAAGCCTTTATTCAAGGTACCGCAGATATGGTTCGTGCACAGATGGAAGCTGCTGCTGGCGGCGGATAAGAGGGAGTTTTTCACTCCTTATTTGCCTGGGTAGAACCAGGAGAAGTGAGTCATTGCGTTCTTGGCGATGACTCACTTTTTTGTTGTAATCCTACAGAGCAAGAAAGTTAAGTAGGGACCATCTTTTGTCTTCTTGTCTGTAAAGCCTGGACTTTCTCCACTATGATGTTTCCTACGTAATCGATTTCTTCTAGGGTATTATACTTGCCGATCCCAAAACGGAAGGCCTTGTTCAATAGGGATGGATTAGTCCCTAAAGCAGAGAGCACATGTGAAGGCTTAGCGGAGCCACTAGTGCAGGCTGAACCAGTAGAAAAAATTAAGTTGGGTAAACTCCCAATCAAATCTTCTCCACTCACTCCTGGAATCGAGATGTTGAGGTTGCCAGGGTGTCGATTGATTGGACAGCCATTTAGTTGTATGCCATCCAAGGTTGAAAAGAGATGATCTTGCAGCTGATCCCGCATTTCTTTTATGGATTTGAAATAGCTACTAGCAGTATCGGTCATGATCTCTAGTGCCTTCCCGAATCCAACTGCACCTGGAATGTTTGATGTGCCTGGTCTCAAGCCACGTTCTTGACTGCCTCCAAAGCAGATAGGATTCAGCAAGACTTTCTCTCCTTTGCGTCTTGAGAACAAGGCGCCAACACCTCTTGGACCATAGACTTTGTGTGCTGATAGGGCGGCTAAATCTATGTGCAAAGAGTCTACATCTACCGGATGCCAACCTAAGCCTTGTGTTAGATCACAGAAGAATTTCGCCCCCCATTTTCTACTGATTTCTCCAATCTGCCGAACGGGTTGAACGGTACCAATTTCATTGTTGGACAACATGATGGCTACTGCCAAGGTGTCTTCTGTGATTGCTTCCTCTAGCTGGTTCAAATCGATGCGTCCAACGGAATCTACTTCAAGCATGGTAATGTGATATCCACGTCGGACTAAAGCTTCTATACAGCGCAGCACGGCACTATGTTCGGTTCGCTGTGTAATGATGTGTCGACGATTTTGCGGATTGCTACTAGCCAAACCCAGTAAGGCTAGATTAATCGATTCGGTAGCGCCACTGGTAAACGTAATTTCGGAAGGGCGGGCGCCAAGGTAGGCAGCCACCTGATTGCGCGCTGCTTCCAAGGCAGCAGCAGTTTCCCAGCCCGCCCTATGGTTCCCGTTGGCAAACTTTTGCGTAAAGAAGGGCAACATACTATTAAGCACATCTTGATCCACAGGCGTCGTGGCGTGTGAATCAAGATATACCGTAGGTGCTTTCTGGCTTTTCATGTCGTATCTAGAAAGAAAGCGTTTGAGCGCCAGAGGCTATCCACTCTAACATAGGGCCAGCTCCGACTACCTCCGTACCACTGACCGTCTTTTGTGCCTCTAATCCTCTGTGATTAAAACAAGGAGAGCATGCCCAAAGGGTACCACCCTTTTCGACAAAACCATCAATCAATTCATTCAACTTTTTGAAAGGAGCCACATGTGTAAATTCATTGCCCCCGTCTTTGCTTAATTCTACGCCATCTGAAGTCAAGAACATGCCTACATCTAATCCTTTAGTGATAGCTGCGTTGGCTACGGTGAAGGCTACTGTAGATACATCATTGTTGCCGTTTGCAGAAAGGGTGATTACTAACTTTTTTGATTCTGACATCATTTGAAATTTTAAGGTTATTTATGAGGTATAATTGAGGAGAATTATTCTTTAATCTCCTCTTTACTAGCGCTTGCAAATGTAGGGGAGGAATGAGCCTATTCGCTATCTCAATTGAGTGTATGGAGCTTTTGAATTAGATTTTGGACGGATAGCTGCGGATAGATGGCGATGTGGAGTGCATTTTTCACCTCACGGGACTTATTGGTTTGCTGAGCAAAAATTCTTTGGCTGGCGAAGAGTTCTTATCTTCAATTGATAATGAACGTCCGGTAGATAGAGGGCTATAACTCTAGCCTACTTGTAATCATTTCATTAACTGACGTGAAATGTAATGGACATTTTTTCACTCCGCCCATTTTAATTAGTAGATCGACTAGCCATGAAAAGAAGAAGCTTTGTATATACTTCTGGTGTAGCCTTAGGAGCTAGCCTCCTCGGCTGCCAAGGGGCTGCCAAGTCAAAGGAAACCACTAGTATTGATATGCCGACCTTTGATCTACATACACATCCCGGAAGGTTTTTTATGAAGGGCACCGAGGCTTACACTAGTGATGATCCGTTCCTGAATAGAGTTAAGGAAATGAAAGCCCAAGGCTTGCAAGGAGCATTTTTCTGTCTGGTGGCAGATATGCCCTTGCTTAAAGTCACGGAAACGGGAGTTATCCCTACGGGCACTTTTCAAGGAGATGAAGGGTGGGAGGTATTTCAAGGGCAGCTGAGTGTGCTCAAAGATCTGATTCAAAAGGCCGAAGCAGAACTAGCTTTTGATACGACAAAACTTGGCCAAGAGGGGGCAGTGCAGGCCTTTCTTGCCTGTGAAGGTGGAGATTTTCTGGGAGGCAATATTGAACGTATTTCAGAAGCTTATGAATTGGGGATACGTTCTATTCAACTTGTTCATTATGCTCCTTACAGACTGGGCGATCTCCAAACCTACGCTGCACAGCATGATGGACTTTCGGCGCTGGGTAAAGCGGCTGTGAAGAAGATGAATCAACTAGGAATTGTTATTGATGTCGCACATGCCTCGACCAAGACAGTGCAAGATGTGGTAGCTATTTCCGATGCTCCAGTGATTCTTTCTCACAGTACCTTAACGACAGATCGGGAAAGCCCAGTAACAGCTAGGACTATCAGCCCTGAGCATGCAAGAATGATAGTGGAAAGTGGTGGTGTCATTGGATTGTGGCCTTCAGGGTACTCCAGCTCTTTAGAGCAGTTCGTAGATGATACAATCAGGATGATTGAAACAGTAGGTGTAGATTATGTAGGTATCGGCACAGATATGGATGCAAACTACAAACCGGTCATTAAGAACTATGCTGAATTCTTCGATTGGAAAAGAGCTTTGCGAGAAAGAGGATTATCAGAAGAGGAAGTGGGGAAGGTAACTGGAGGGAATTCAAAACGAGTTTTAAAACAAGTATTGGGATAATCCACCCTACTTATCGCTATAGAAGTCACTCCTTCTTCTATTTTTCTAATACTTCTAGTAACTTGTTGAGCGCACGCTGTCACTCAGCGTTTATTTATTATTTACAGTTTCAGCGAGAACCAACTCCTTCTTATGCGAAGAATAAACAAGCTTGCGCAGCTAATACCCCTTTGTGGGCTATTGTTCCTCCTCAGCTGTGCTGAAAAACCAGCAGATAGCTTACCTAATATCCTCATTATTTATGCCGATGACATGGGCTATGGCGACCTAGCTTGCCAAAACCCTGAAGCAAAATTGACCACACCGAATCTAGATCAATTGGCAGCGGAGGGCATTCGTTTTACCGATGGACATAGTTCCTCTGGGATTTGCACGCCAAGCCGATTTGCGCTGCTAACTGGGCAATATCACTGGCGAAGAATGCATGGCATTGTTGGCCCCTTTGGTGGGTCGGTATTTAAGGAGGAAGAATTCACTTTGGCTCGCATGTTAAAGCAAAAAGGATACACTACGGCTTGCATTGGGAAGTGGCATCTGGGATGGGACTGGGATTCCCTCAAAGTGGAAGGGGCAGAATTACTACCCGTACCGGGAGATAGTACGAGGCGAGGGTATGGACCCAAGGATTTTGATTGGCAACAAGCATGCACAGGTGGGCCACTGGATCAAGGCTTCGATTACTATTTTGGAGACGGTACGATTAATTTTCCCCCGTATGCATTTATTGAGAATGACCGTCTTACGGAAATGCCTACCGAGTATTTAGATCTTGCTCAGCGCAATACCAAGGAAGGGAATTGGGAATTTAGACCCGGGCCCATGGTGAAAGATTGGGACCCTTACCAGGTGCTGCCCACGCTTGAGCAAAAAGCCGTGACTTATATACAACAGCAGAAGCAAGGTCAACCCTTCTTTTTATACTTTGCCCTCCCTAGCCCACATGCACCAATCATCCCGAATGAAGAATTCCTGGGGAAAACGGAGGCAGGGGCTTATGGCGACTTTGTTTACCAAACGGATTACGTGGCAGGACAAGTCCTGAAAGCCTTGGAAGAGCAAAGCCTGGCTGAGAATACACTGGTGATATTCACCTCGGATAATGGCCCGGAACATTATGCTTATCCGCGTTTACGGAACTACGGCCACTTCAGTACAGGCCCATTGCGAGGACTCAAGCGAGATATATACGAAGGAGGGCATCGGGTCCCTTTTGTGATGCGATGGCCAGGGAAGATCGAAGCTGGAAGGGTTTCTGAGGATTTGATTCATCAGGTAGATATTGCTGCCACTATTGCTGCTATCGTGGACTTCCCTTTGACGACACAGCATGCCGTGGACAGTTATAATTTTCTTCCCTTGTTGCTAGGGGAGGAGCTAGTCGGACCAATCCGGGAGGGGGCTGTGCACAATACCTTTAAGGATGGTTTCGTGATTCGGGAAGGAGATTGGGTGCTAATTGAGCGATTCTCTGGCTACCATACTCGTGTGCCCGATTGGTATTTTGAGGAGAACGGATACGTGAAAGATGATCCTGAGGGGCCAGGATTATTGTTTAATGTAAAGACAGACTTAGGCCAGTTTCAGAATCAATATGAGGCAGCGCCAGAAAAAGTGCAGGAGCTGAAAGTCCTATTGCAAGAGTATAAACAAAGTGAACGAACTGCACCCCTACCATAATGAGCAAAATGAACTGGAATACTTTTAGACCAATACTAAACCTAAAGGGCTTGAGCATCGGGTTTATGCTGTTCTGCCTCTATCTTGGGTATAGCTGCCAAGGTGACCACAAGGTCTCCGGGGACTTAGCTGTTGCCTTGCCGGAAGAGATCAGCTACAATTTCCACATTCGACCGATCTTAGCGGATCGCTGCTTTTCTTGCCATGGTCCAGATGAAGCTGCTCGAGAATCGAACCTTCGATTGGATCAAGAGGCGTCGGCCTATGCTCGCCTAGCAAGTGGGCAGAAAGCGATCGTTCCGGGTAGACCGAGAAGAAGTGCTGCCTATCACCGGATTTACAGCGATGACCCGGAGCTCATGATGCCGCCGCCTGAAAGCAATCTCTCCTTGACGGATTACGAAAAGCTTTTGATTCGTAAGTGGATTGAACAGGGGGCAGCCTACGAACCGCATTGGGCATTTCGTCCTATCAGAACACCGGAAGTTCCGAGAGCCAGTGATCCAGCAATGGTCGTCAATGAAATTGATCATTTTATCTTACAGCGATTGCAGCAAGAGGGGCTTACCTTCTCCGATGCCGTCGCAAAGGAGCGACTTATTCGACGACTAAGCTTTGACCTTAGGGGGCTGCCGGCCACGCTAGAGGAGATCGATCAATTTATTCAGGATGACAGAGAAGAAGCTTATGTGGAGCTGGTAAATCGCTTTATTGATTCGGATGCCTATGCAGAAAGAATGACAATGGATTGGCTAGATCTGGCCCGTTATGCCGATTCCCAGGGACTGCACTCCGATGGATGGCGTTCCATGTACCCGTGGAGAGATTGGGTGATCCGGGCATTTAGGCAAGGAATGCCTTTTGATCAGTTCTTGACCTGGCAATTAGCGGGAGACCTCATGCCCAAACCCAACCGGGATCAATTGATTGCCACTGGTTTTAACCGAAATCACAAGACGACGGCAGAGGGTGGGGTGGTAGATGAGGAATATCGAGCGGAGTATGTACATGATCGAGTCGCAACCACGGCCACCGCTTTTCTCGGCCTGACTATGGAATGTGCCCGCTGTCATGATCACAAATATGATCCTATTAGTCAGAAGGAGTACTACCAGTTTTATGCCTTTTTTAATCAAGTGGAAGAATTGGGAATGAGTGGAGATGATG